>JALQTL010000135.1 GCA_023260935.1 Paracoccaceae bacterium | reverse complement strand
CCGTAGACGGCGCGTCGCTGAAGATCGCCACGCGGTCGATCACCGGGCTGATCGGGCCGAATGGCGCGGGCAAGACCACATTGTTCAACGTGATCGCGGGGCGCCTGCCGCCCACCAGCGGGCGCGTGATGATGGATGGCGAGGATATCACCGGCCTGCCCCCGCATGAGCTGTTTCACAAGGGGCTGCTGCGGACCTTTCAGATCGCCCATGAATTCGGGTCGATGACCTGCCTTGAGAACCTGATGATGGTGCCCGCGCATCAGATGGGGGAAACGCTGTGGAACGCCTGGTTCCGCAGGGGCGCGGTGAAGGCCGAGGAAGAGCGCATCCGTGACAAGGCGCATGAGGTGCTGAAATTCCTGACCATCGACCATCTGGCCGACCAGAAGGCCAGCCAGATTTCGGGCGGGCAGAAGAAGTTGCTGGAACTGGGGCGGACGATGATGGTGGATGCCAAGATCGTCTTTCTGGACGAGGTGGGGGCCGGCGTGAACCGAACGCTTCTGAACACCATCGGGGATGCGATCATCCGCCTGAACGAGGAGCGCGGCTATACCTTCTGCGTGATCGAGCATGACATGGATTTCATCGCCCGCCTGTGCAACCCGGTGATCTGCATGGCCGAGGGCCGGGTGCTGGCCGAGGGGACGGTGGACGAGGTCAAGAACGACGAGCGCGTGATCGAGGCCTATCTGGGCACCGGGTTGAAGAACAAGGTCAAGGAGGAGCACGCCCATGGTTGACGGCGGCGCGAGGCATCTGGCCGCCGGGGCGCTGCCCCGGACCCCGGAGTATTTCGAAAAGGTGCAAGCGGGAGGGGCGGATGTCTGAACCTTTCCTGATCGGCGATGCGATGACGGGCGGATATGGCGGGGCCGATATCCTGCATGACTGCACGATTGCGGTGGACAAGGGTCAGATCGCGGTGATCGTGGGGCCGAACGGTGCCGGCAAGTCGACCGCGATGAAGGCGGTGTTCGGCATGCTGTCCTTGCGCAAGGGAGCGGTGCGGCTGGCCGGGGAGAACATTACCGGGCTGACCCCGCAGGCGCGCGTGGCCAAGGGCATGGCCTTTGTGCCCCAGACCCACAACATCTTCACCTCGATGACGGTGGAGGAGAACCTTGAGATGGGGGCCTTTCTGCGCCGCGACAATATCCGCGAGACGATGGAGCAGGTCTATCATCTGTTCCCGATCCTGCGCGACAAGCGCCATCAGGCGGCGGGCGAGCTTTCGGGCGGGCAGCGCCAGCAGGTGGCGGTGGGCCGCGCGCTGATGACCAAGCCTTCGGTCCTGATGCTGGACGAGCCGACGGCGGGGGTTTCGCCCATCGTGATGGACGAATTGTTCGACCGTATCATCGAGGTGGCGCGGACCGGCATCTCGATCCTGATGGTCGAGCAGAATGCCCGGCAGGCGCTGGAGATTGCCGACAAGGGCTACGTCCTTGTGCAGGGCGCAAACCGTTTCACCGACACCGGAAAGGCACTTCTGGCCGATCCGGAGGTCCGCCGTTCCTTCCTTGGGGGCTGAGCCATGGATGTGCTGAACGCCCTTGTGGCATTCCTGAACTTCGTTTTCATTCCCGGGCTGGCCTATGGCGCGCAACTGGCGCTGGGGGCGCTGGGGGCCACGCTGATCTATGGCATCCTGCGGTTTTCCAACTTTGCCCATGGCGACACGATGGCCTTTGGCACCATGGTGGTGATCCTGTTCACCTGGTGGTTCCAGTCGATGGGAATCAGCTTTGGCCCGCTGCCGACCGCGTTGCTGGCATTGCCCTTCGGGATTGCGGTGACGGCGCTGTTGCTGCTGGGGACGGACCGGGTGGTCTATCGCTATTACCGAAAGGTGAAGGCGGCGCCGGTCATTCTGGTCATCGTCTCGCTTGGGGTGATGTTCATCATGAATGGCGTCACCCGTTTCATCATCGGGGTCGAGGACATCGGCTTTGCCGACGGCACGCGCTTTGTGATTTCCGCGGGCGATTTCAAGACCATGACCGGGCTGAACGAGGGTCTGGCGATCAAGTCCACGCAAGCCGTGACGGTGGTGGTTGCGATGATCGCCGTGGCGCTTCTGTTCTGGTTCCTGCAAAGCGCGACCAGCCGCTTGTTGTAGCGGGAGAATTAGGGCTATATGCCGAGGACGCCTATCCCATTCTGCCGCGATACCAAGTAGGGCTT
>JALQTL010000296.1 GCA_023260935.1 Paracoccaceae bacterium | reverse complement strand
GCGCCGAACCTGAAGTCTGCCCGGGAAGCCTTGGATTTCATTCTGAAATCCATCGAAAAGGCAGGCTACAAGCCGGGCGAGGATATGTTCCTTGCGCTGGATTGCGCGGCCACCGAATATTTCAAGGGCGGCAAGTACGAGATGAAGGGCGAAGGCAAATCACTGACGATCGCCCAGAATGTCGATTTCCTTGCCGGTCTTGCGGCCGACTATCCGATCATCTCGATCGAAGACGGTTGCTCCGAAGACGATTGGGAAGGCTGGAAGCTTCTGACCGATACGTTGGGCGGCAAGGTGCAACTGGTGGGCGACGATCTTTTCGTCACCAACCCCCGCCGTCTGGCCGAAGGAATTTCCAAGGGCGTGGCGAATTCGATGCTGGTGAAGGTCAACCAGATCGGTACGCTGACCGAAACGCTGCAAGCCGTCGATATGGCCCACCGTGCGCGCTATACCAATGTCATGTCGCACCGGTCGGGCGAAACCGAAGACAGCACGATTGCCGATCTGGCGGTTGCCACAAACTGCGGTCAGATCAAGACCGGCTCGCTGTCGCGTTCGGACCGGCTGGCGAAATACAATCAGCTGATCCGCATCGAGGAGATGCTGGGCGAAACCGCCGAATACGCCGGGCGGTCGATCCTGAAGGCCTGAACGCCGGACTTTATGGCAAGCAAAAAGGGCACCCGGGCGGTGCCCTTTTTCATGTCAGCGGGGGCGAAACCAGCTCTGCCTCCGACCATCAACATTGCGCAACTGCAGATCAAACATGCCAGTTTCATGAATGACTTGCTGCCAACTTCGGCAGCCATATCCTGCCGGTTTTTCTTCCGGGAAGCGTTTGGCAACCCAGTCGGTTGCGGTCGCGACCATCACCCAGTCGCCCCCGGCAAGTTCCATCGCAGCCTCCTTCAGGGCAAGGGCGATGATCGATCTTCGCCATGGGACACGGTTCTGAACGATGAAGTCGCGAATTTCAGGAGAAGCAAGGTGTTCACCGAAAGCTTTTCGCGCTTCATCCATAGCACTTGCCCAACTGCGCAACTGCTCATAGGCCCGGTCGACCTGATCCAGCGCCTGTGTCAAAGCATGCTGCGCTGTAAGACAGCCGTCTGCAGTCCGCAGATCGTGTTGCTCCAGGAAACAATGGACAAGGCTGTTGCGCAGCCGAACAAGATCGCGCTGCTCGGCCTCGATCCGAGCGAACTCCTCAGAGTGGATGACAATCTGGAGCTTGAAGTTGATAGAAGGCGCATCCCCTGCATCGCCCTCGTCCCTGCCCCGCAATCCTTCGGGGACAAGGACGGAATCCATGATTTGGCTGACCACCGTTCCCAAGGTTTTCTGCCCTGTCTCGGCCCTGCGGCGGTCTCTGGCTTTTTCAAGGTCGGTGATCGGTGCCGAAAGCTGATGCTCTGCAACGATTGCCTTCATCAAAAGCTCATAGAATTGCAGCCTTAGAATGCAGCGTCCGAAAAGCTTGTCCACCTTATCCCGTTGAGCAAACACCTCTGCGTCAGGCTGGATCATCCCATCCCCTCAATGGCTTGCATTGCCGGCAGACACGTTGGATGCGCGTGGCCGCAGCTTTCAAAGTTCATAACACCCGTCCAATCTGATGCCTTTGCAACAGTGCTTGGGATCACACAGACGGTCAATGGGGAGTGGGAGACCAGTGCCGTACCGAGCCGCTGACGCCGTGCGCTATCTCATCTTTGCCGTTCCCAATCCGCCAGTCCCGTGCCAAAAGGCGTCATGCAGTTGATCCTTGTGAACAAGCCCTATGACATGCTTTGCCAGTTCACCGATGGTGCGGGGCGGGCGACCTTGGCGGATGTGGTGCCGGTCAAGGGGGTCTATCCGGCCGGGCGGCTGGATCGCGACTCGGAAGGTCTGGTAATCCTGACCGATGACGGGCGCTTGCAGGCGCGGATCGCCGACCCGAAGCACAAGATGGAAAAGACCTATCTGGCGCAGGTCGAAGGCACGCCTTCCGCCGATCAGATCGCGCAGCTGGCGGCGGGCGTCGCGCTGAAGGATGGCCCCACCCTGCCCGCGCGGGCCCGGCAGATCGAGGCGCCGAATTGGCTTTGGCCGCGCGTGCCGCCGATCCGGGCACGCAAGACCGTGCCCGATGCCTGGATCGAACTGACAATCCGCGAAGGCCGCAACCGTCAGGTGCGCCGCATGTGTGCCGCCGTCGGCCTGCCCTGCCTGCGGCTGATCCGCTGGCGCGTGGGCGACTGGACCCTGGAGGGCCTTGCCCCCGGCGAATGGCGCAAGGCCCCCCTGCCCGCCACGCAAGGAAAACCCCGTGACCCTTTACGCCGAGCCTGATTTCCTGATCCAGACCCTGCGTCTGACCCGCCACCCCGAGGGCGGGTGGTATCGCCAGACATGGGTGGGCCCGTCGGTTGACGGCCGCCCCACGGGCACGGCGATCCTGTTCCTGCTGAAAGGGGAAGAGCGCAGCCATTGGCACAAGGTGGATGCCGATGAGATCTGGCTGTGGCATGCCGGCGCGCCGCTGATCCTGTCGATGGGCATGACCCGCGCCAAGGACTTTACCCTTGGCAACGATATAATTGCGGGCCAATTACCGCAGATCACCGTCCCGGCCCATTACTGGCAGGCCGCGCGCAGCACGGGGGCGTTCACGCTGGTGTCCTGCACCGTAAGCCCGGGGTTCCGCTTCGAAGGCTTCACGCTGGCCGAACCGGACTTCGACCTGCCGCGCGACTTGGCCCCGCAAAGCTTGTGACGCACGGCTTTTGCGTGCGCGCTTTGTTACCATCACAACTTCGGCGTGGCGATGGCCTGCCAACGGGCGTATGGGCATGGCATGAGTGATGCCGTCGCCCCCCCGAAGAACGAAGACAGCCTTGCCGGCTTTCTCTATGCCCTTGTGGCCTATCTGCTGTGGGGCTTTCTGCCGCTTTACATGAAGGCGCTTGCCCATGTCTCGCCGGCCGAGGTGATTGCCCACCGCATCCTGTGGTCTTTGCCGATCGGGCTGGCGGTGATCCTGTGGTTGGGGCGCACGGCCGATCTGAAACTTGCGCTTCGCACGCCGCGAATGCTGATGATGGGGGCGGCCACGGCGGCGCTGATTTCGGTCAACTGGGGTATCTATGTCTGGGCCATCGGGTCCGGTCATGCGTTGGATGCGGCCCTGGGCTATTACATCAACCCGCTTTTCAGCGTGTTTCTGGGCCGGGTGCTGCTGGGGGAACGCTTGCGCCCGATGCAGGTGGTGGCCATCCTGCTGGCCTGTGCGGCCGTCGGCATCCTGACATGGGAGGCGGGGCGCCTGCCCGTGGTGGCGCTGGGGCTGACCCTTAGCTGGGGGCTTTATGCCTATCTGAAGAAATCCCTGCCCATCGGGCCCAATCAGGGCTTCACGCTGGAGGTGATGTTGCTGACGCCCTTTGCGCTGCTTTACGTTCTGTGGCTTGGCGTTCAGGGAACCGGCCATTTCGCCGTCGGCTCACTGCGCGATACGCTTTTGCTCTTGGGCTGCGGGGTTGTCACGGCGGTGCCGTTGATGATCTACGCCAATGGGGCCAAGGGCCTGCGACTCTCCACCATCGCGATGATGCAATACATCGCGCCGACGATGATCTTCCTGACGGCGGTATTCGTCTTTGGCGAACCCTTCGGTCAGGCCCGTGCAATCGCCTTTCCGATGATCTGGGTGGCGTTGGCAATCTTTACCGTCGCCATGATCACTGGGCGTAGACGGTAACTTCCGGCAGATCCGTCAGGGAAAGGCCAAGCGCGCGGAAGGCGGCCAGCGACAATTGCGCGCCGCTTTCCC
>JALQTL010000275.1 GCA_023260935.1 Paracoccaceae bacterium | reverse complement strand
CGCCAAGGCTGGTGGTCAGCACCAGTTCCCACGGGCCGGGGTTGAAGGCCCAGACGGTTTCATAGGTGCCCGGGGCAACCTCGGCAAAGCTGCGGTCCACCGCATGCACAAGGCGCGGCACGCCGCCGCGCAGGCGCACCGAATCCATCGGTGGCATTTCGACCGACGAGGCGGTTTCGCCGATGATCCAGCCGGTCTGGTTTTCCGCCGATACCGCAAGGATCCGGGTCGAGGGCAGCAGCGGCACCACCAGCCGCGCATCTGGATCGGGCGTGGCAAGGCTTGCCCCCAGCGGAATGCGCCGAAGCACAGCCGCCCGCCCAAGGCTGACGGTGGCAAGGTCAATCGCCCCGACAAAGCCGCCATCGGGGCTGAACAGATAGGCCGCATTATCGGTAAAGGTCACATCGGATACGGCATTTCCGTCCAGCGAAAGCTGCTGCACCACCCGGCCCCTGCCGAAATCGACCAGTGCCACCAGCGCGTCATCGGGTGTCCAGACCACGCCAATCCGCCCGTCCGGCCCGGTAGAGACGCGGCCAAAGGCTGCCCCCAGCGGAACCCGGATGGCCCGGTCGGGGGCATCGGCATAGCGCAGTTCGGCCTCGGTGGCGCCTTGGGTAAGGCCGATCATTCCCTGCGCCCCGATGGCGGCCACCGAAATCAGCGGGCCGGGAAAGCGGGTGCGCAGAAGCTCGTGCCCGGTATTACGGTTCACGAGCAGCGCCATCCCGCTTTCGGAAAAGGCTGTCATATGGGGGTCTTCAGGGTCCGTCGCGGGCACCAGTGTTACCGGCCCGCCCAGCGACAGGCGCGCGATTTCAGCCCCGTCCGGGCCCAGCGTCACCAGATCGCCCGGCGCCGTGGCAGCCCAGACCCGGCCGTTGGGGCCAACCGCAAGCCCGGTGACGGGCTGGCCCAGATCCGCCAGCAGGCCTTGGCCCGGGCCGGTCAGATCTGCCGTGATGATCTGGCCGGCAGCGCCGGCCGCAAGCGCGCGCATGTGGCGCCTGTCGGGGGCAAAGGCCGTGGTGGCGGGATCAAGCACATGGGCCGCCAGCATGTTGGAACTGTAGAGGTTCAGCTTCGGATCCACCACACTGACCGAGGCATCGCGATTCAGCGTGGCAAAAAGCGTGCCATTCAGGTCAACCGCGCCACGAGGCGTCTGGCGGGTTGCGCGGAAGTTCTGGGCAACGCGCGCACAGCTTGCATTGTCTTCGGTCATCGGGCGGGCCCAGCCCATCAGGTAAAGCCCGCGTGGGGTGGCCCCTGTCGCCGGCTCTGTCAACTGCACCCGAAGCCGGACATTGCGCCCGCCTTCGGCCCCGACGGCGGCCCCGCTGACCGGATCGACCAGCGCCAATGTGGCCGTCAGGCTGGTCTGCGCCCGCGCCACCGGGGCCGTTGCCGCGATTCCCAGCCCGCCCGCCAGAAGCGCCAGTGCTGCCATCCGCAGCCCATGCCCGCATCCCCCGCCCGTCATTTCAGCCGCGCGCAGGATGTGCCGGGATAGGTTTCCAGCGGCTGATCGCCCAGGCCGTTGGCCGGGATCACATCGATCAGCCCCCAGACCCCGCCCGAACGCAGATGCGTCGGCCCGTCAAAGAACAGATAGCACCCCGCATCCAGCGGCTTGGTCAGCGATGCCGTCAGCGCCTTTCCGGGCGCCAGCAGCGCCCCGCGCGGAAAGCCGAAGCCGGCAAAGAGATCGTCGTAATCCTGCGCCACCGTCACAAAGGCACGCTGACGCGCCCTTCCGCCGGGATGCACGACGTGAATGACGACCTCTTCGCCCGCCACTGCCCGCAGCACCGGCACGGGTGCCTGGGGCCAGACCGGCAGTTCGTCCTGCCCCAGACGGAAGAAAGAGGCCGACCTGTCGTGCGGGCCCTGCACCGCGCCGAATTCATCTGCGTTGAAGTCGTAATGACGCTCGATCGGGGTTCTGTTGCCCTGCCAGTTGCGCAGGCGGATATCGAAAGGCTCGCTAAGATAGCTGATGCCATTTTCGCCCCAATCATAGCTGTCATCACAGATCTTGCAGTCATGCACGATCCGGGCGTTTTCCTTCAGCCTTCGGAAGGGGGGCAAGCGAAGCCTCGGGTTTTCGCCGATTCTGGCCAGCAGGTCGGGGCGAAGGACAAGATCTTCAAGATCCAGCCCCTCGATCTGGCCATGGATACGGCCGGTATCCGCGCGCTCTGCCAGATCGGCCAGCGTGCGCAGCCCTTGGGCTTCCAGCCGGTCAATCACGGGCGTGTCCAGTGCGAGCGCCCGACGCAGGGGAAGGCTGGCAAGGTTTGCATCGGCATTCAGCAGATTGGTCAGGCGCAGGCGCAGGGGCGATGCCCAGCGGTTCGCACTTTGCCTGTCGCGCAGGTTCAGCCCGTCTTGCCAGAACAGCGTGAACTGGCGCACCCGGTGCTTGCTGCCCGAAGGGCCGGGGGTGGTCAGCGTGGTGGCGAACAGCGGGTTTAGCAAGCCCCTGTCCGAGGTAACCGGCCGGGGCACCAGAACCCGTGTCCGGCATTCGTAATCAAACCGGGCAATCAGGCCATCTTGCAGCAGACCGCTCAAGCCGGGCCCCTGTCCCAGACCGCCATACAGCTTTTGCAACGTGCCTTCCCGCATCAGGGCCTTGCCGCCTTGGCCAAGGATCAACCTGTCGCAGCCGGCTGACGTCAGCAGAACCCGGCTGACGCGTTCTTCCGACAGGCTGCTGTCTTGCGGGGCTACCGTGATCGCGCCGAACAGCCCGTGCGACCCGTGCCCGATCAGATCGCCAAAGGATTTGATGGGCAGCCCGCCGAAGGCATAGGGCTTGAATTCCAGGTCAAGGCCAAGGGTCTTGAGCACCGAGGCAAGCAAGGCCTCGTTGATCCGCAGTTCCTCGATCAGGGGGGCCTGTTGGCGAAGCCAGTCGGACGTCACACGGGCAGCATCCATCCGCGTGCCCAGAAGGTGCCCCGGATCGCGCCTTGGGATGCGCAGTGTCGGCTTGTCCGGGACCGGCCCGATGTCCAGCAAGTCAGACAATTGCCGCTGCAAGCCTTGAAGCCCGGGGTCCGGCAGGGTGGCGCCAGGGAAGCCGGGGGCTACCCGGTCCACCTCCGGAAGGCTGCTCAGGCGCTCGGTCAGGTCTGCCTTCAAGGCGTTTCGGCTGTCCTGTTGCCGCGTCAGGAAGTCGCCCAGACGGAAGGAGCCGTCGGCCATGGCGGGCAATTCCAGAATTTCGGGCGTTGCCATCGACAGCAGCGCCGAAGCCGGTGTGCCCGGATCAGTCCGGCGGCCATAGGCCAGCCCGGCATAGAACTGGACCTGTTCGATCTGCGCGGCCCCCCCCATATTCCGGATCGATAGAAGCTGCACAGGGTCCGCAGCCGGCACCCCGTCCAGCGCTATCGTTTCATTCCTGCCAAAGGGCCGCCCCACACTTGATTGCGTGGTCAGCATCGGCAAGGGCAGCGTCACCGCCAGCCGGGCCGAAGGGCGGATATCCTTGCCCCGAGCTGAAGTGACTTCTGTCACATCGACCGGTTCTTCCGCATCTGTGGGTTCGGGGTTCCAGTGCCGGTCAGTATTAATCGAGGTGATCCCGGGCATCCGGGCATCGCCCGGCAGATCGGCCATGTCCTGCCGGGCAGGGCCATGGTCCTTGCCCGAATGGGTCAACGTGTTCACCAGCGTGACGTGCAGGCAGTCACCCGCATTTACTGTCACCACCAGCGGTTCCGGCCGGGCGTAGGTTTCGCGGATCGCCTTCAGCACCCTGTCACGCGGGATATCGCGCCAACTGAAGGGGGAAGCGATCTGAGCTTCGGTCACGCTGTCCGGCGCGTCGGGGTTGATCAGCCGCCGCGGATCGACCAGCGCCATGAACAGCCCGTTTTCATCGTGCAGTTCTGGCGAATAGGGCGTGCCGCCAAGGCCGGGGCCAAAGACGGCGCGGCTTTCCACGGCGGCAATCGCGGCATGCACGCGCGGCGCGGTTTCTTCACAGCGGGCAACGTTCGGTCCCCTTTCGACGGGCATGGCTGCTGCGCTTTCCGAATCCGCCGCGGCCCGGATTGCCCGATCGCCCTGCGTCGCGATGATCCTGTCGCGCAGGCGCCGTGCCTCGTCTTGCACGGCTTCGTCACGGCGATAGGCGTCCAGCGGCACAAGCGCGGGGGCCTGCTGAAGGGCGTCGGGGAAGGTGCGGTCATATCCAAGGGGCGGCTCAAGAATGATGGGCGACCCGGCTTCGTTGCGCTGCGACGGTGGCAAAGGGCGGTTCAGGACTTCATCGATGCTGTCGGACGTAAGGTTCAGATAGCGCTGCTGCTCTTCCTTGCTCAGCGGGCCATCGCCCCGCCCGGGCGCCTGCAAATCCCTTTGCAGGGCCTTTGTCGCGGAAATTGCAGCCATCAGACGCCGCGCGTGTTCCGCCGGTTCATGCACGCGCAGCAGGCCCCAGGCCCCGTTCCAAAGCGCATCCTGCGATCCGAAGTGATAGGGGGTATCGCTGGTCTTGCGGGTATCCAGCGCTGCTTGCAGTTCCTCAAGGCGCTGCGCCAGATCGGCCAAGGCGGTATCGCGCCCGATCTCGCCCTCTCTCAGGCTGCGTAGCATGAGCTTCCGCGAGATCCGATCCATGCTGCCGGGAATGCCGGCATCATAAAGGAAGGCCGCCTTGAATTCGAAATGCTCCGAAATCCCGATTTCCTGCGCGGCGATATGGCCATCGACGTTGAAACAGGTGGCAATCTGGTGATCCATGTCTTGCCAGAACTTGCGTTCGGGTGAGCCGACGGGAAAGCCTTCGGACCCGGAGCGTGTCCAGCGCGCATATTCATCGGGGCGCCCTTCGCGTGCCATGCGCAGCCCGGATTGCACGCCATGGCTTTCATGGCACTGGCGCACCAGCGTCTTGCGTGGGGTCAGGTCATCGATCTCGCGCATCATCGACGGGAACCGCTGGTCGATGTTGCGCGGCCAGGTGAAGCCTTCGACGGTAAAGCTGTGCTGAACTTCCTGCGCCCCCTGGATCAGGCGGAATTGCAGCGATTCCTCATCAAACAGGTTCAGGATCGGCACTACCGGATCACCATGCGGGGCCGACAGCATGACATTGGCCATATCCCCGGCTGGGCCCTTCCTTTGGTCGCTGATCCTGCAATTCTGGGTGACGCCGGTGGCAAGGGCGGCCACCCAGAACCCCAGTGGCCGAAGCCTGCAATCGTCGGTATCCGAACTGTTGGTGCCGATACGCAGGGGGAAGGGTTCGCCGCGGTAGTTCACCAGATAGGGGTCGTGGTGGTCGACCGAAATGCTTTCCGGCCGCTCCGGGGGCGATACCGGCCGGGCAAGCCGCGCCTTGGGGGCATCGGGCCCCGCAAAACCGGCGGCCCGCGCGCGGAAGGATTTCAGGTGGTGTTCCAGATGCTCAGCGGGCGAAAGCAGCGCGCCGCCCTCTTGCGCGATCAGCAGGCTGCTGAACAACCCGCTCTGAAGGTTCGCCCGATGCGTGGCAAGATCACCGGGCCGGCCCTCGGCCAGCCATGCCGGGGGTACGTCATTCCCGGCCCCATGCCAGAAGGTTGCCGTCTGCTTCAAGCCGGATCCGCAGAGCTCGCTCATCCTGGCAGGAGAGCTTGCATATCGCGCTTCGCACATCAGGCGGGCCATCCCGCGGGATGCCGCTTCGTCCTTGTCAGAGGCCAGGGCGTTCATCTGCTGGTCGAAATCGCGCGGCGTCAGCGCGGCGCGCGGATCGTAAAGCAGGGCGAAATCGGCGATCGACAGGGCAAATTCACGATGCACCGCCACACGTTCGGGATCGGGCAAGGCGGTTTCGACCGGGAACAGGTCAACGATCACCTTGCGCGCCCCGACATCCATATCGGATGCGGTGACAAGGCTGCGGTCCTTGCGGACCGCGGTGCAGGCCACGTTGGTTTCCTTGCAGATCACGGCGTTCTGCGGTTCGATCACCAGCGCCGTATAGAAGCCGTGCTGCTGGATGGAGGACGGGCCGAAATGGTCATGGCTGAAGACCGTGCGCAGCGTCCTGTCGGCCTTGCCTTCCTCGGGGGCGGCGTGGCGCAGATCGGAAAGCACGGGGTCGGCGAACCAGCGCTGTGTCGTGGTCTGGAACAGATCGCCATACTTGCTGTAGGCCAGTTTCCAGATCTTGTGCTTGTAGCTGTCTGACACCTTCCAGATGCCATCCTTCATCACGCAAAGATCGCCAAGATCCGGATCCCCGACCCATTCCCGGATCGCGCGTTCGCCGGGGCTGCGGTCTGTGGTGATCTTGGCGGCGGTAGAGGTGTTCTTGGCCGCGCAAATGCGGGCGGCAATCTCTCCCGGTGCAAGGGTGCCGTCTTCATAGTTGAAGCCGTTGCCCGATCCGTCAGAGGAGGTGACGTCGAATTTCACCAGATGGATGTGCTGGCCAATGGTATCTGTCGGGGTCTTGACCTGAAAGTCATCCAGCTCAAGATCCTTGGGCAATTCGTTGGTGTGGCGGAATTCGATGCATTCCCCCGACAGGGCACGAAAGAAGAACGGCTCTTCCGAGGCGGTGATCTTTGGCGAAATCCGGCCAGCGTTCCGGCCATAGCCTTCCTTGTAACGGTCCGAGGCGGTGGTCAGCACATTGATGCGCGCCTGCGGATCATGCCAACCGGCGCGGTTCGTCACCAGATCCACCTGAACGGCCGATGCGGCATAGCGGCGATAGCCGACAACCGCAGGGTCGGGCGTGAAATCCGCGTTCGCCCCGAAGCCCCGCGTTGCGGTGATGCCCAGAAGGAACGGGTCTGCTTCCATCACCAGATCGTCACGCGGCACGATCACCGCAGCGCCGGCGTCATCCGCGGCATAGACATCGGGTTTTGGATAGCCGGGCGCACGCAGGAACAGCACCCAGTTCGAGATCTGTTCATCGGTTGCCCGAACGGTCAGGCTGGGGTCCGCATAGACCGGGCGCAGCTTGCCGGCAAAGTCCCAACTGTAATCGTTGGCTGCCGTGCGCCGCAGTGCGCCAAAGCCTTCGGGCGCGCCGCAGGGATCGGCGAAGGGCGCGCCCGGCTTGGGGGCGGCACCGTTCACGGCAAAGGCCAGGCCGCCCACACTGGTATAACCGCCATTCAGCGGATCAAACGTCGATGTGCTGCCATCGGCCGCCAGAAGTTTGAGCGTTCTGCCGTCTGCTTCGCCCTTGTGGTGAAAGGCCATGCCGCTACGTTCCAGCGCCGTGCCGTCATAGGGCAAAAGATCCAGCGTGGCTTTCTTCAATTCCAGCGTCAGATCCCCCAACGCGAGGGCCGAAGCCACCACCTGCCTTTGCAGTGCCTCGCGCTGTGCAAGATCGGTGTCGGTCAGGGCATCGGCCAGTGTCTTTGCGGCAGAGCCTTCATCCAGCGCCTTCGCCACATGATCGGGCAGGATGAACGGCAGCGCGCGGGATGACTCGGCCAGCATGACATGGCGCGGCAGTCCGCCATCCAGAAATTCCGCCGTCACCGTTTGCCCGTCGGCATCCAGCTTGCGCGCGATATCCATCGGCGCCTGCGGCGGGCGGTGCCCCGGCCGCCCGGCGATATAGAAAGGATAGCCCGGAAAGTATTCGGCCATAACGGGTTCGGGATCATCCGGGGTTTCGCTGTCATCGGGCGAAACCTTGCCATCGGGGCCAAGTTTCGCCACTGCTTCGGGATAGGTTGGCAGCACGGGCCAGGCCTGACCGGGCAGGGGCACCAGCGCCGGGATCGGCGTGCCCAGATTGCTGGGCAAGAGCGTATCGGCAGGTTCGATCCACGCCCCCGTCACCCGGTGAACCGACCCCGGCCGCCTCTTTGCGCGCACCTCCGGATGCATTTCCGCAAGCGACAGGGTGGGTTCCCACTGGCCATCCGGCAGTTTGCGGCTGCCGTCTTCCAAGACGTCATGCACCCGCCACAACTCCCACATGCCTTGGGCGAAATGAGGGTAGAGGTGGCAGTGAAAGATCGAATCCCCGACCGTGCGGTTGCGGTTTCCCGAGCCCAGCGTTTCATACCAGCCGGGCTTGCCGCCGGTGCCCTTGTGATACACCTCCAGCCCGCCTTCGTAGATGTCATAGGTGAACCCCTGCTGCGGGGCGACGGTCTGGCTGTCCAGATACGAACCGCGCCCACCGTCATTTCCGGCGAACCACTGATGCGCGTGCAGATGGAAGACATGGGTTTCCTTGGGTCCGGCGTGGAAATTGCGAAACACGACCCGGTCGTTCAGATAGGAATGATGCACATTCGACGGATCGTCGCTGAACTGTTCCAGCAAGGCCGGGTCGCCATTGGCCCATGAGGTCAGGAAGAATTCCTCATAGAGGCATTCGACGCAATTTGCCGCGGGGCCAATGCCCTTGCGGTTGGCCAGAAGCATATCGCCCATCCCGCTTGCGCCATAGTTGATGGCAAAGCCATTGCGCACCCCCTGCAACTGGCCGCCGCCGAAATCGCCCAGCTCTTCGAAATTGCGCGGGTAAAAGGTTTTCAATTCGTCATGAAAGAAAACTGAAAATTCGCGAAACGTCCTGTCGGGCTCTTTCGGGTTGTGGACAATGGCATTCAGATCGGCATGCACCAGTTCAAAGACATCCGCTTGCAGGGCGCGCAGCATGTTCAGGACGGGAACATAGGTCTTGCTGATTTCATCCAGCACCTCTGTCTCGTAGCGCGCGACGCCGTCAAATGCGGCTGCGTCGCGGGCATGGCGGGCGGCATCTGTGGCGGGCGGGAAGGCTTCGTCAAATCCTGCCTTCGTCAGCTGGCTGCGATACCATGACGTGCCCTTCGGCTCGGCCACCACCGCCCCGAACAGCCCATGCGTCAGTGAACCGCCATCGCCTTCCCCCCCTGCCGGGGCGCCGGTCGACGCCATGAAGAACGGACCTTCGCGGTCGATCATGTAAAGGCAATCCACAACACTGCCGGGCCGGATTGCGCCAAGGCCCTTGCAGGCATCGGGGGCCTCTGCCATCTGGCCATCCACAATCGCAAAGGCCGTCAGGCCCTGAATGGCAAGGTTCGCCCCCCGGCTGACCGGCCAGTCTGGCGCGAAATCCGTCTCGCTGTCACTGTCGTTCGCAACTTCGGGGCAAGAGACTTCGCGATGCTCAGACGCTGATTGATCCCCCCATGAAACCCAGGCCCGAAGGATTCCCGCAAGGGTTTCGGGGGCGGGTGTGGGTTTCTGGTGGCAGAAATCGCGCGAAAAATCCGGGGCGTTCCTTGGCCGGGGTGTGTGGGGTTGCAGCGGACGCAGCAGGTTTGTCAGCCGGATATGCAGAATGTCCCCCGCATTCGCCCGCAGGGTCAGCGGCCGGGCGCGCTTGCAATCCTTCAGCCGCACTTTCCCTGCCTGAAGGCCGGTGCCATACCCCTCGACGCCTTTCAGCCTGTCGCATTGATCGGCGGTGAAAGCCTGTACGGGATCATCAAGGTTCACCACATCACGGCGCAGCGCATACATCATCCCGAAGGGGTTGAAGCTGCCGAACCGGTTGTAGACGATCATCTGATCCATCGCGACGATATCGGCGCAGACCGTCCGCCCAAAACGCGGCTGATCGTCTTGCAGCAGAGCATTCACCTGATCGTGACGCGCGACGCATTTCATCGCGCTGTCGGACCCTTCGGCCGTATCCTGCGCATGGGCGGGCAGGGCGGTCAGGGGAAGCGTCAGGGCATAAAGTGACAAAAGAAATGCTTTGAAATTCACGGCCTCACCTCGGAAACAAAGTTGAGTGTGCGAATGGATTGTAGCGGAAAATTGACTTTGCGTCAGCCGGCTTGCCACCCGAGCGCTAGATGCGCTGTTTCCCTAATACCTTAGGGCGAGTAGCTCGCGTAAAAACAGGGGCAGGATGATCCCCATTGCCGGCGATGATTCGAGGGCGATTCGAGTCGCGGGCCGGTGGCGATTCGGACCCCGCCCCCCGGAAATCACGCCAATGGATCGGCGGCTTTGCGCCTGTGGTGCGGCCCGGCCCGTGGCCCCGCCGCCCCTTTGTCGGGGGAGCAGAGAGTTTCCCCCTTTTGGAACACGACCATGACGCATTTTCTCAGGGTGCTATCGCGCGGCCCTGTCTGCCGTGGCCGTCGGATATCGCCATGGCCACAACCCAACGCCCACAATATCAGCCGGGCTGGGCAGGTGGCTGCCCCAGTGACGGTGGCCCCGGTCATGCAGCCCGCAACGCCCGTCGCCCTGCCTGCCAAAATCGTGCAGCATCTGGACCGCATCAAAGCGTAACCTGCGGCTCGGGCCGGTGGTATCGGCGCGCAGCACTCAAGCCCGGGTCATCAATGTCTTTTTCCCTTCCCCGATCTGTGCGACGGGAGGCATCGCAAAACGGCCCTTCGGGTGATATCAAGGCACCGTCCGGAAAAAGGGCAGCGCAGGACAACGGGGCGAAGACAAGAAAGATATGGAAAATCATTCGCATAGACTCTCCGTCGCCCCGATGATGGACTGGACCGATCGCCACTGCCGCTTTTTTCACCGGCAGATGACGCGGCGGACCCTGCTTTATACGGAAATGGTCACGGCCCCGGCAGTGATCCACGGGTTGCGGCCGCGGTTGCTGGATTACAGTGATGCCGAGCATCCCGTTGCCCTTCAGCTTGGCGGCTCTGATCCACGCGAACTGGCGCAGGCCACGGCGATTGCCCGCGACTGGAATTATGATGAAATCAACCTGAACGTCGGCTGCCCCTCGGACAGGGTGCAGTCGGGCTGCTTCGGGGCCGTGCTGATGGAACGTCCGGGGCTTGTGGCCGATTGCGTTGCAGCGATGATCGCGGAAAGCCGCGTGCCGGTCACCGTGAAATGCCGCATCGGGGTAGATGACCAGATCCCCGAACAGGTGCTGCCCGATTTCATCGAAAAAGTCAGCCGTGCCGGGGTTTCCCATTTCATCATCCATGCCCGCAAGGCCTGGCTGAAGGGCCTGTCTCCCAAGGAAAACCGTGAGATCCCGCCGCTCGACTACCCGCTTGTGCTGCGGATGAAGCGGGAATTTCCGCATCTGTCGATCTCGATCAACGGCGGCATCGCCACGCTGGAACAGGCCCGTGGCCTGCTGGAACAGGGGCTTGACGGGGTGATGGTGGGCCGCGCTGCCTATCACGATCCGGCCAGCGTGCTGATTGGGGCCGATGCGCTTTGGGGCGACAGCTTTGCGCCTGATCCGGTGTCGGTGGTTCAGGCGATGGGGCCCTATATCGCCAACCATCTGGCCGCGGGCGGCAGGCTGCACCAGATCACCCGGCACATGCTGGGCCTGTTTGCCGGGCGGCCCGGGGCGCGGCACTGGCGGCGCGTCCTGTCCGAAGGCGCCAGCCGCGACGGTGCCGGGCTTGATCTGCTGGACCGGGCACTGGATCAGGTCCGCGCCGCCGCGGCCTGAGGCCGAAAGCGGGCGCCGTCGCAGGGCAGGGCCCAAGGGTTCCGGCCTGATGAAGCTGCCGGCAGTCTTTTGCATCCGCGCCCGTCGCCGGGGCTGGCCCCTGCCGTCCGACCGCGCTATCTGGGGCGGGCCAAACGCCCGGAGGACATCATGCCCGACCTTTCGCTGCTTCTTCCCATGGTGGCCCTGCTGGCCGTGATCGGGGGCATTGCCGGTGTCATTGCCGGGCTTCTGGGCGTCGGAGGGGGCATCGTGCTGGTGCCCGCCTTCTTCTATGCCTTTTCACATCTGGGCTATGGCGGCCCGCAGCTGATGCAGGTCTGCCTTGCCACCTCGCTGGCCACGATCATCGTCACCTCGGTGCGGTCGGTGATGGCGCATCACCGCAAGGGGGCGGTGGAATGGGCCGTGCTGAAGGCCTGGGCCCCGTTCATCGCCACCGGATCGGTCATCGGCGTGCTGACGGCCTCCAGCCTCAAATCGGCAACGCTTCAGGCCATTTTCGGCATTCTGGGCATCTGCGTCGGTCTTTACATGGCCTTTGGCCGGTCCGAATGGCGGCTGGGATCGGAAATGCCCAAAGGGGCCACCCGCACGGCCACCGGCACCGCGGTGGGCTTCCTGTCGGTGCTGATGGGGATCGGCGGCGGCAGCTTCGGCGTCCCGTTGATGAGCCTTTACAACATCCCGATCCATCGCGCGGTGGCCACGGCCGCGGGCTTTGGCGTGGTCATCGCACTGCCGTCGGTGCTGGGCTTTCTGTTGCTGGATGTGGCCAGTCCTCCGCCCTATACGCTGGGGGCGGTGAACCTGCCGGCCTTTCTTCTGGTTATCGCGATGACCCTGATCACCACACCGCTTGGGGTGAAACTGGCCCATGCGATGGACCCCAAACCGCTCAAGCGCGTCTTTGCGATCTTCATCACGCTGGTGGCGTTGAACATGCTGCGCAAGGTTCTGGGTTGGTAACGCCCGCGGATCTTGATCATCTGGCCGAGGCGGGTTGGCTGCGGATCGGCCCCGATCCGGCCATCGCGGCCTGGGCCCGGGCGGCCCTGCCACTGGCCCGCCAGGTGCTTGAATCTGCCAATCACCCCTGGCGCGCGGGGGGCACATGGTTTGTCGGGGTCGGTGCCCTGCCGAACGGGCCCGATGGTGGCATAGGCGATGTGCCCTTTCCGTGGTCAGCCCTGCCGCTTGATCCCGTGCCGCTTCACCCCGCC
>JALQTL010000251.1 GCA_023260935.1 Paracoccaceae bacterium | reverse complement strand
CGGGCGTGGTGATCGGGGACCGCCCGCTGGACCGGCTCGTGCCGCTCTACCAGGACCCGCGGTCGGACATGCCGGCCACGCAGTTCAACATGAAATGGGTGGAACAGGCCGGGCTGGTGAAGTTCGACTTTCTGGGCCTGAAGACGCTGACGGTGATCCAGAACGCGATCAGCCTGATCCTGAAAGGCGGTCGTCCGCTGCACATCGCGCAGGACGGGCGCAAGCTTTATGACCCGCCCGCGGGGGCGGAAAACGACATCGGGCATATCCCGCTGGATGATCCTGCCACTTACGAGCTTTATTCCGCCGCGCGCACCGTGGCCGTGTTTCAGGTGGAAAGCTCGGGCATGATGGATGCGCTTCGGCGCATGAAGCCCACCTGTATCGAGGATATCGTGGCGCTGGTGGCGCTTTATCGCCCCGGTCCGATGGAAAACATCCCCGTCTATTGCGAGGTGAAGCACGGCCAGCGACCGCTGGAATCCATCCACCCCACCATCGACCACATCCTGAAGGAAACCCAAGGCATCATCGTCTATCAGGAACAGGTGATGCAGATCGCGCAGGTCATGGCAGGCTACAGCCTTGGCGGGGCCGATCTGTTGCGCCGCGCCATGGGCAAGAAGATTGCCGAGGAAATGGCCAAGGAGCGGCCGAAATTCATCGAAGGCTGTGCCAAGACACATGGAATCGACGCGAAAAAATCCGGAGAAGTCTTTGACCTGCTGGAGAAATTCGCAAATTATGGCTTCAACAAGTCACACGCGGCGGCCTATGCGGTTGTCAGCTATCAGACCGGCTGGCTGAAGGCGAACCACCCGGTTGAATTCATGGCCGGGGTGATGAACTGCGATATCCACCTGACCGAGAAGCTGGCCGTCTACAAGCGCGAGCTTGACCGGATGGGGATCGAGGTGGTGCCCCCTTGCGTGAACCGCAGCCTTGCCACCTTTGACGTGAAGGAAGGCCGGGCGATCTATGCGCTTGGCGCGCTTAAGAACGTGGGCGTCGATGCCATGCGCCTGATCGTCGAGGCCCGCAAGGATGAACAGGGGCGCGAAAAGCCCTTTGCCACGCTGTTCGATGTGGCCCGGCGGGTGGATCTGAAGCGGGTGGGCAAGCGCCCCCTTGAAATGCTGGCCCGCGCCGGGGCCTTCGACCAGCTTGATCCGAACCGCGCCCGGGTGTTCGAGGCGCTGGACGCGCTGGTGGCCTATTCCGCGGCGGTGCATGAGGCGCGCTCCAGCAGTCAGGTCAGCCTGTTCGGCGAAGCGGGAACAGACATCCCCGAACCGCGCCTGCCCTATCGCGATGACTGGTTGCCGATGGAACGGCTGGCGCATGAACATCAGGCCGTCGGCTTTTACCTGACCGGGCATCCGCTGGATGATTACATGTCGGCCTTGCGGCGCAAGGATGTGAAATCGCTGGCCGAAGTGACCCAGCTTGCGCAGCGCGGGCCGATCATTGCCAAACTGGCGGGGTCCGTTTCCGCGCGGCAGGAACGCAAATCGGCCAAGGGCAACCGTTTTGCCTTTGTGCAGCTTTCCGATCCGACCGGGCTGTATGAGGTGACGGTATTTTCCGACGTTCTGGAAGCCGCGCGTGATTTTCTGGAACCGGGCAGCAATGTGGTGCTGACGGTGAAGGCCGATCCGGATGGCGAGGGCGTGAAGCTTCTGGCCAATGCGGTGGCCCCCATCGACAGCGTGGCGGAACAGGCCGGGGCATCCGACCTGCGCATCCATCTGGACAGGGTAGAGGCCGTGCCCTCGCTTGCCGCCCTGCTGTCGAAGGTCGAAGGCCGCAACCGTGCGCAGATCACCCTGTGCCTGCCCGATGCCGACGGGCGCGAGATCGATGTCTCGCTGCCGCGCCCCTATCCGGTGACGCCCCAGATCAAGGGCGCGATCAAGGCGATGCAGGGCGTGGTGATGATCGAAGAGCTTTAGGCCTTGGCCGCCGGTCTTGGGGCGGGTTTCCGGCTGGCCAAAGCCACGCCGACGGCGGCCAGGGCCATGCCGGCCCAGCCAAGGGCGGGCAACTTTTCCCCCAGCATGGGCCAGGCAAACAGGGCCGCAAGCGGCGGCACCATGTAGAACAGCGCCGAAACCCGTGAAACCGCGCCCGCCCGGATCATGGCCAGCAGCAGCGACAGCGCCAGAATGGAATTGCCCAGCACCAGATAGACCATCACCCCGGCAAATTGCCAGGACCAGTCCACATGCAGGTCTTCCAGCGCAAAGGCCATGGGCACCGTGCAGATGGCACCCACCCCGTATTGGATCAGGTTCGCGGTCACCGGATGATGGCTGACGCCAAAGCGCTTTTCGTAAAGCGTGGCGCCGGTGATGCCGAACAGCGCAATTGCCGTGCAGATCAGCCCGAAAACCGTCTCTCCCCCCAGTTGCGACCGCGACAGGATCACGATCAGCGCCCCCATAAGCCCAAGCGCAAGCCCCAGCCACACCCGGCCACTGACCGCCTCGCCCACAAGGCGGGGGGCGGCAAGGGCCACCAGAATGGGTTGCAGGCAGACGATGATCGCCACCGCCCCCGCCGATGCCCCGGCACGAAAGGCAATGTAGCACAGGCCGAAATACACCACCTGAATCAGGAAACCCACGATCGCCACATCCAGAAACGCGCGGCGGCTGGCGGGCAGGGGCGGGCGCAGCACCAGCGCTATGGGCAGCAGGATCACCAGCACCATCACATAGCGCAGCGCCAGCAGCGTCATCGGGTTGGCATGTTCAAGCCCCAGTTTCGCAACCGGAAAGCCGGCAGACCACAGCAGCAGGAACACGAAAGGGGCGGCTTTCAGCCATCTCGGGGGCGTCGTCATGCCCCCTGTCTAGGCCCGGGCAGGGGGCGGGCGATGGTCCGATAGCGACGGTAGGCGGAAAAGCGCGTCGTTTCCGGCCCACCTGCGGCGGGCGCTCGCCTGCCACTGCCCGTCCGTCTGACAGTGCCCGTCAGCGCAACCCGAATTCGGCCATGGCTTCGGCAAGGCCGGGGGGCAGGGGGTCTTCATGCTCGCGGCCCTTGGTCAGGTCGGGCGGGGCATCCTTCGGATCCAGATAGCGCCAGCCCTGAAACGGGCGGCGCGGTGCGGCCTGTGTGCGCACGATCCCGGTATCCAGAACGATGGCGCAGCGCGTGATGCCATCATCCCCCACTGTCTGTTCCAGCCCCACGATTCGCTGGCGGCACAGGATCACCCCCTTGATGACCCAGTAAAGCGACCCGCCCGCCAGCACCTCGGCCTCGCGCTTTGGCCACATCCGCGTGACATGAACCGCACAGCCCCGCGGCCAGCGATGGGCCTGACTGGTCTGCCAGTCCGCCAGATCGTCAATGCTGTCGGCGCCCACGCAAAGCTTCAGAAGATGCACATGTTCCATCCGCGCAAGAATAGCCGTTCTGGCCGCCGCTTCAAGTTGACCACGCCGACTTCGGGGCCTATCTTGTGCGTTCTGCCACAGTTATCCACAACTTGAAGGACATCCCGCCCATGTCTCGCTTTGCCGCGCCGATTGCCGAACAGATCTGGGACATGAAATACCGGCTGAAGGCGGCCGATGGATCGGCCATTGATGGCACGGTCGAGGATACCTGGCGCCGCATCGCCCGTGCCCTGGCGGTGGTGGAAAAGGACAGCGCGCTGTGGGAAGACAAGTTCTACCGCGCGCTGGAAGATTTCAAGTATCTGCCCGCCGGCCGTATCACCGCCGGTGCTGGCACCGGGCGCAGCGTCACCCTGTTCAACTGCTTTGTCATGGGCACCATCCCCGACAACATGGGCGGCATTTTCGACGGTCTGAAGGAAGCCGCGCTGACCATGCAGCAGGGCGGTGGCATCGGCTATGATTTTTCCACCATCCGCCCCCGCGGGGCCGAGGTAAAGGGCGTGGCCGCCGATGCCTCTGGCCCGCTGTCCTTCATGGATGTCTGGGATGCGATGTGCCGCACCATCATGTCGGCGGGCAGCCGGCGCGGCGCGATGATGGCCACCATGCGGTGCGATCACCCCGATATCGAACAGTTCATCGAAGCCAAGAAAGACCCCGCCCGCCTGCGGATGTTCAACCTTTCCGTGCTGGTGACGGATCCCTTCATGGCGGCGGTCAAGGCCGATGGCCCTTGGGAACTGGTGTTCGACGGCAAGGTCTACAAGACCGTGCAGGCGCGTGATCTGTGGAACCGGATCATGCGCAATACCTTTGAATTCGCGGAACCGGGCGTGATCTTCATCGACCGCATCAACGCGATGAATAACCTCAGCTATTGCGAAACCATCGCCGCCACCAACCCCTGCGGCGAACAGCCCCTGCCGCCCTATGGCGCCTGCCTTCTGGGGTCGATCAATCTGCCCACGCTGGTGCGCGATGCCTTTGAGCCGGGGGCCACGGTCGATATGGCCGCGCTGGATGATCTGGTTCGCACGGCGGTGCGGATGATGGACAATGTGGTGGATGCCAGCCGCTTCCCCCTTGCCCAGCAGGCGCAAGAGGCCCAGGCAAAGCGCCGGATCGGGCTGGGGGTCACCGGCCTTGCCAATGCGCTGTTGATGACGGGGCTGCGCTATGGTTCGCCCGAAGCGGCGCGCGCGACCGAGGAATGGATGCATGCCATTGCCCGGTCGGCCTATCTGGCCTCGGTCGATCTGGCACGCGAAAAGGGCGCCTTCCCGCTGTTTGATGCCGAAAAGTTCCTTGCCTCGGGCGCGCTTGCCCATATGGACGCCGATGTGAAAGAGGCGATCCGCAGCCACGGCATCCGCAACGCGCTGCTCACCTCGATCGCGCCCACGGGCACCATCTCGCTTTACGCGGGCAACGTGTCTTCAGGGATCGAGCCGGTCTTTGCCTATGCCTATACGCGCAAGGTTCTGCAAAAGGATGGCAGCCGCACCGAGGAAGAGGTGACGGATTACGCCGTGCGGCTGTGGCGCGAAAAGTTCGGCGATGCGCCGCTGCCCGATCATTTCGTGAACGCCCAGACCCTGCCGCCGCTGGATCATGTGCGCATGCAGGCAGCCGCCCAGAAATGGATCGACTCGTCGATTTCCAAGACGATCAACTGCCCCGAGGATATCAGCTTTGACGATTTCAAAGAGGTCTACATGGCCGCGTGGGATCAGGGCTGCAAGGGCTGCACCACCTATCGCCCGAATGATGTGACCGGATCGGTGCTGTCGGTTTCCGAATCCTCGGACAAGACACCATCGGAAGCCCCGGCCACCCTGCAACCGGACGGGGCCGAGGTGGTCTATCTTTCCGAACCGCTGGACCGGCCCGCGGCACTGGAAGGCCATACCTACAAGCTGAAATGGCCCGGCAGCGAACATGCGCTGTATATCACCATCAACGATATCATCATCGCCGGCCACCGTCGCCCGTTCGAGGTGTTCATCAACTCCAAGAACATGGAACATTTCGCCTGGACCGTGGCGCTGACGCGGATGATTTCGGCCGTGTTCCGGCGCGGGGGCGATATTTCCTTTGTGGTGGAAGAGTTGAAGGCGGTTTTCGATCCGCGCGGCGGGGCCTGGATGGAGGGCAAGTATATCCCCTCGATCCTTGCTGCCATTGGTGGGGTGATCGAACGCCACCTGATCGACATCGGCTTCATCGAGGGCGAAGGGATGGGGCTGAAATCCGATCCCCACGCCGAGGTGGTGGCCATCGGCGCCCCGCGCGGCAAGACGTGCTCCAGCTGCGGCAGCCACGAGATGCGGATGATCGAAGGCTGCATGACCTGCGCAAGCTGCGGCTTTTCCAAATGCGGCTGATGCCGCAGCCTGCCTGACAGCAGGGTCGGGGGGCTCAGCCCCCCGCCGCCAGCCGCTCGAACAGACGCGCCACGCCTTCGGCGCCGGGGTCATTGTGACCGGCCAGCTTGTCTGCCGTCAGGTA
>JALQTL010000234.1 GCA_023260935.1 Paracoccaceae bacterium | reverse complement strand
CCGCGCCATGGGCAAGAAAAAGCCCGAAGAAATGGTCAAGCAGCGCGAGATCTTCCGCGCCGGTGCGGCCGAAAAAGGCATCGACCAAGCCACCGCCGATGAAGTCTTTGACTTGATGGAGAAGTTCGCGGGCTACGGCTTCAACAAGTCGCACGCCGCCGCGTACTCGCTCTTGGCGTATCACACGGGCTGGGTCAAGGTGCACTACACGGCGGAGTTTTATGCCGCCAACATGACCATTGAAATGGACAACACCGACAAGCTCAAGGTCTTGGTGATGGACGCCAAGACCATGGGCATCGGCTTTGAGCCCCCCGATGTGAACCGGGGGTGCTACCGCTTCGAGCCCATCAGCGACAAGGTGGTGCGCTACGGGCTGGGGGCCATCAAAGGCACGGGTGAGCAGGCGATTGATGCCATTGTTGCGGCGCGCGAATCGGGGGGGCCCTTCAGCTCGCTGTTTGACTTCGTCGCGCGCATCGACAAGGCCAAGGTCAACAAGCGCACGATCGAGGCCTTGATTCGCGCTGGCGCTTTAGATGGCCTGGAGCAAAACCGCGCCGCGCTCTTGGCCTCGCTGGAGCGGGCCGTGGATTACGCCGCTGCGCAAGCGGCCAACGCCGACCAGGTGGGCTTGTTTGACCTGCTGGGGGCGGGCGCCTCCAGCGAAGAGCCCGAGATGGTGCACACCCTGCCTTGGGGTGTGCGCGAGCGCTTGATGCACGAGAAAACCGCCTTGGGCTTTTTCCTCTCTGGCCACTTGTTTGACGAAGTCGAGGCCGAGGTGCGCCAGTTCGCCAAAACGCCCATGGCCAACCTCGTGGACAGCCGAGACCCGGTGTTGCTCGCGGGCGTGGTCAGCGAGTTGCGCATGATCAACGGCCAACGCGGCAAATTGATTTTGTTCAAACTCGACGACAAGAGCGACACCCTGGAGGCCTCGGTTGACGAAAACCTCTACAACGCGCAGCGCGACTTGCTGCGCGACGACCAGACCCTTGTGGTGCAGGCCGTGCCCCAGCCTGATCGCTTCTCGGGCGGCTTGCGCCTCAAGGTGCAGCGCGTCTGGGACCTCAGCCAAGCGCGCTGCCGCTTTGGCAAATACCTCTTGGTCGACGTCGGCAAGCGCGTGCCGACCATCACCGACTTGGTCAGCCAACACGCGCCCAAGCGCGAATACAGCGAAGAGGGCGACGAGTTGATCCACGGCTTTCATTCGGTTACCCTGTGGGAACGTGACCCGGAACCCACCCTGCGGCTTTTGACCGATGTGTTCGGCTATCGCCACATCGGGCAGGAAAGCGGCGCCGGGTTTGATCGTCACCGCCTGTCGGCCGAAGGCACGGCGCGCGGCCGGATCATCGATGTGGTGCGCAGTCACACCCCCGCTGCCGGGCGGCCGGGGGCCGGCACAATTCACCACGTCGCCTTCCGCGCCCGCAGTCAGGACGAACAGGATGGCTGGATCGACCGTCTGGCCAGCGTTGGCCATCGCACGACCCCGGTGATCGACCGCAATTATTTCAATGCCATCTACTTCCGCGAGCCCGGCGGCGTGCTGTTCGAGATCGCCACCGATCCTCCGGGCTTTACGGTGGACGAGCCGCTGGAGACGCTGGGCCAGGCCCTGAAGCTTCCGCCGCAATACGAAGCGGCACGGGCGCGCATCGAACGGATCCTCCCGCCGCTGACGGTGCGCCAGTGAAGGGGCGGTTTCTCCCGGGGGCGACGAAAGGCATCGTCCTGCTGCATGGGCGGGGCGGCAGTGCCGCGGATATCCTGACGCTGCTGGATCATGCCGCCCCGCCGGATGTGGCCGCCGTCGCGCCCGAGGCGCCGGGCAACAGCTGGTGGCCCACCAGCTTTCTGGCACCCGCCGCGCAGATGGAACCCTTCGTCGCGGCGGGGCTGGCGGCGGTGCGGGACGGGGTTGCCGCCCTGGAGGCACGCGGGCTTTCGCGTGGCGCGATCTGGTTGGCCGGCTTTTCCCAAGGGGCCTGCCTTGCGCTGGAAGCCTTCGCCCGCGAAGGGGAAGGCCTGGCCGGCGTCTTCGGCTTTTCGGGTGGGCTGGTCGGTCTGGCCGATCAGGGCCCCGGCTTGCCTGCGCTGCTGGGCCATGCCGACAAGAAGCTCGACTACCCCGGCAATCGGTCGGGCGCGGTCTGGATCTCTGTTCATCAGCGCGATCCGCACATCCCCCTGAAGCGCGCGGAAGACAGCGCCGCGGCCTTTCGCGCGATGGGGGCAGAGGTAAGGGTGCAGATCTACCCGGGCGCTGGCCATGGGGTGATGCACGAAGACATCTTTGCCCTGCGGCAGGCGTTGAACGGGTAGGGGGCGTCACCGCCCCCTATTTCGTCAGGATCAGCTTTCCCTGACGTGTGATGCGCAGGCAATAGACCATTCCGTTCAACAGGATGCGCGCCTCGCGCCCGCCTTGGGTCAGGTGCGTTGCATCGTGCAGGGGAACTGCTTGCGTCAATGTCAGCGTCAGATCGGGCCGGGCGTTCATTTGCGGCCCTCCAGCCGGTCCAGAAAATGGGCCAGCGGATCGCCGGGTGTCAGGCCGGTCAGGGATTGGCGCAGGATTTCGGCCATTTCGGCAGAAAGGGGCGCGGGCGCCTGCGGGGCAGGTTGGTGCTGCATGGAACCTCCATCAGGGTTGGGATCAAGGTCATGGCTGGCCCGCTTCGGACTGGCTGGATAAAACTTGACTGAAAGAATCGGAAATGTAAAGTGGTCCCAGTATGGATTTCTGGTCTTGTCCGTAATGTCATCGCGCCGAGGCTGTTGACCCCGGCCACAATCTGCTACACTTCCCCCAAGAACGAAGTCGAAAGGATGCCATCATGGCGGAACTGAAACCGAAGCTCGCCCCCCTTGACCCGGTTTGGTCGCGCGTGTGTGACGAGGCGGATGCCGCGGTTCGCGATGACCCGTTGCTGGGCGGAATGATCCATTCCAGCCTGTTGCACCATGCCACCATGGAACAGGCCTTGGCCTATCGCTTTTCCTTCAAGCTGGCGAATGCCGAGATGGGCGAACAGATCCTGCGCGAGATTGCCGATCAGGCCTATAGGAGCGAGCCTGATCTGGGCGCTGCCGCACGGGCTGACCTGATGGCGGTTTATGACCGCGATCCCGCCTGCCACCGCTATTTGCAGCCCATCCTGTTCTTCAAGGGCTATCAGGCCGTGCAGGCCTATCGCATTGGCCACTGGCTCTGGCAGCGCGGGCGGCGCGATCTGGCCTATTTCGTGCAGATGCGCGTGTCCGAGGTGTTTGGCGTCGACATCCACCCCAATGCCCGTATCGGGAAGGGCATCATGATCGACCACGCCCATTCCATCGTCATCGGTGAAACGGCCGTGGTGGGCGACAATGTGTCGATGCTGCATTCCGTAACCCTTGGCGGCACCGGCAAGGAAGACGGCGATCGTCACCCCAAGATTGGGGATGGCGTGCTGATCGGGGCAGGGGCCAAGGTTCTGGGCAATATCACCGTGGGCAATTGCTGTCGCATCGCGGCCGGGTCCGTGGTGTTGCAGGATATTCCGCCGATGAAAACGGTGGCGGGCGTTCCGGCCAAGATCGTGGGCGAAGCCGGTTGCTCGCAACCTTCTGTTTCGATGGATCACAACCTGAAAGGCTGCGTTGACTGCGGCTGAGACTGCGGCTGACATGCGCCGTCCGGCCTTGCCGGTGGATGCCCGATGAAAAAGGCCCGGCGCACTGCACCGGGCCTTTCCTTTTGCTGGCTATGGCCGTGTCAGGCCAGCATCGACATCGGGTTTTCAAGTGCCTCGACCACGGCGGACAGGAAGGCCGCGCCAAGCGCGCCGTCGATCACCCGGTGATCCACCGATAGCGTCATCGACATCACGGTGGCCACGCCCAGCGTGCCATCGGCCAGAACCACCGGCTTCTTCAGCCCGGCGCCAACGGCAAGGATGGACCCATGCGGCGGGTTGATCACGGCATCGAAATTCTCGATCCCCATCATCCCGAGGTTCGAGATGGCAAAGCTGCCTCCCTGATATTCATGCGGGGCCAGCTTCTTGGTCTTGGCGCGGGTGGCCAGATCCTTCATCTCGGCCGACAGGGCCGACAAAGATTTCTGATGTGCATCGCGCAGCACCGGGGTGAAAAGCCCCCCGTCAATCGCCACCGCCACCGCCACATCCGAAGGCTTCAGCTTCAGGATGCGGTCGCCCGCCCAGACGGCATTGCAATCCGGCACTTGTTGCAGCGCATTGGCGCAGGCCTTGATGATGAAGTCGTTCACGCTCAGCTTCACGCCGCGCGCTTCCAGCGTCTTGTTCAGCTCGGCCCGGAAGGCCATCAGCGCATCCAGCTTCACCTCGCGGCGCAGATAGAAATGCGGGATGGTCTGCTTGGCTTCGGTCAGACGGGCGGCGATGGTGCGGCGCATGCCATCCAGCGGCACTTCGGTAAAGGCGCGGTCGGCATACATCTTCAGAACCGTCTCGGCCGAAAGGCCAGTCGGGGCTGCGGCCGCCTTGGCGGGGGCGGCAGCGGCAGCGGCAGCCGGGGCAGGGGCCGAAGCGGCGGCTGCGCTGGCGGGCGTGGCCCCAAGGCCTTCCACATCGGCGCGCACAATGCGCCCATGCGGCCCGGTACCCGCCACCTTTGTCAGGTCGATGCCCTTTTCCTTTGCGATCCGCCGCGCAAGCGGCGAGGCGAAGACCCGCGCCCCTTCGGCCACGGGGGCAGGGGCTGCGGTGGGCGAAGCGGCAGCAGGCGCCGGGGCAGCGGCAGGGGCCGGCGCGGCCGCCGCTGCGGCTTTGGGCGCGGGCGCTGCTGCACCCACTTCCTCGCCCTCTTCGACCAGCACGGCGATGGGGGTGTTCACCTTCACGCCGGCCGTGCCTTCGGCCACCAGCAGCTTGCCGATGATGCCCTCATCCACAGCTTCGAATTCCATCGTCGCCTTATCGGTTTCGATTTCCGCGATGATGTCACCGGCCGAGACCGTATCACCTTCTTTTTTCAGCCATTTTGCCAGCGTGCCTTCTTCCATCGTCGGAGAGAGGGCGGGCATGAGAATTTCGGTTGCCATGAGTAAAGTCCTCCCTCGATCTTACGCGTAAATATCGGTCCACAGCTCATCAAGAGCCGGTTCCGGGCTGGTTTTCGCGAATTCGGCGGACTCGTTCACGATGTCTTTGATTTCCTTGTCGATCTTCTTCAGATCGTCTTCGGAGGCGTGGCTGCCGGTGAGCAACATGGCGCGGATCTGTTCGATCGGGTCACGCTCTTCGCGCATTTTCTGCACTTCTTCGCGGGTCCGGTATTTC
>JALQTL010000163.1 GCA_023260935.1 Paracoccaceae bacterium | reverse complement strand
GTCATCGGCATGCCCCACCGCGGTCGCCTGAACGTGCTGGCCAACGTGATGAGCAAGCCGTTCCGCGCGATCTTCCACGAATTCCAGGGCGGTTCCTACAAGCCCGATGACGTGGATGGCTCGGGCGACGTGAAATATCACCTCGGTGCCTCGTCGGACCGCTCGTTCGATGACAACAAGGTTCACCTGTCGCTGACCGCTAACCCCTCGCACCTTGAAGCGGTGAACCCGGTCGTTCTGGGCAAGGTCCGCGCCAAGCAGGACCAGTTGAACGACGAAGACCGCATCGCGGTTCTGCCTATCCTTCTGCACGGTGACGCGGCCTTTGCCGGTCAGGGCGTCGTGGCGGAATGTTTTGCGCTCTCGGGCCTGAAAGGGCACCGCACCGGCGGCACGATGCATATCGTCGTGAACAACCAGATCGGTTTCACCACCGCGCCGCACTTCTCGCGCTCGTCGCCCTACCCGACGGACAACGCGCTTGTGGTGGAAGCGCCGATCTTCCACGTCAACGGCGATGATCCGGAAGCCGTGGTGCACGCCGCCAAGGTCGCAACCGAGTTCCGCCAGAAGTTCCACAAGGACGTGGTTCTGGACATCTTCTGCTACCGCCGCTTCGGTCACAACGAAGGCGACGAGCCGATGTTCACCAACCCGGCGATGTATAAGAACATCAAGGGCCACAAGACCACGCTCCAGCTTTATACCGAGCGTCTTGTCGCGGACGGGCTTATCCCCGAAGGCGAGATCGAGGACATGAAAGCCGCGTTCCAGAACCACCTGGGCGAGGAGTTCGAGATCGGCAAGAACTACAAGCCGAACAAGGCCGACTGGCTGGACGGGCGCTGGAAGTCGCTCAAGACCAAGGACGCGGTCAACTATCAGCGCGGTCAGACCTCGATCAAGCCGGAAACGCTGGCTGAGTTGGGCGAAGGGATCAAGCTGCGTCCGATGCGGGCGGGTGCAGAGGCGGTTTCTGCCGGTCCTGAGATGATCGAACTCGACCCCGAGCGCCGCGCGCGCCTGATCGCCTTTGTCGAGGGCAAGTTTCCAGACTACAACCGCGTTATTCCACGCAACCACACCAATGAGTTGGTGTTGGGCCGCCAAACCTTGCTGTCCTCCCTTCAGCGCACGGCAATCATGACCTCCGACAAATTCAAGGGCGTGCGCTTGAACATCGAGCCCGGCAGCCTGCGCATTGCAGCCAGCAACGCAGAACAAGAGGAGGCGACCGACGAAATTGAAATCGAATACGCCGGTGACGCGATCGAGATCGGTTTCAACGTGACCTACCTCATGGACGTGTTAACCAATATGAACCAGGATATGGTGCGCCTGAGTTTGTCCGACGGTAACAGCTCCGCACTCATCACACTGCCCGACAGCGAGGACTTCAAGTACGTCGTAATGCCCATGCGCATCTGACAACCGAATACCGCGATGCCCGCCGACGCGGTGGGCACCTCGCCGCGCGGCATTTACCGAGCCCGCGCACAACCTGTGTAGTCCTGAAGAAGAATCCGTATGACAGACCCCATCCAGAACCCCGCTGCAGCCAGCACCGCGGCCCCCGCCGATGACAGCTATGGCGCTGGCTCTATTCAAATTTTGGAAGGCCTCGAGGCCGTCCGTAAACGCCCCGGGATGTACATTGGCGACACGTCAGACGGCACCGGCTTACACCATTTGGTTTTTGAGGTAGTCGATAACTCCATTGACGAGGCGCTGTTCCTGAATGCCAACGAAACCGGCCCGCATACACCCGGCCCGACGGCCGAGGTGATCGAATACCTGATCGGCAAGGGTATCGTGGGCTGGGGTAGCCAGTGCATCGGCACCGATGCGGGGCAGGCGGGCGGCATGAACCCGCCGTTCCCGGCGCATAACCTGCTGCACAAGCACAACCGCTATGGTCTGGCCAGCCTTGCCAATCTGGACAAGCTGCCCGCCAAGGGCGCGATCCTGATCGCAGCCCCCCTGAAGATCAAGAACGGCACCGGGTCGCCCATCCGGGCGCTGGCGCTGGTGCCGCGGGGGTAACATGCACCGCCCGGATCATGTGATCATCGGGTCTGGCATCAACGGGCTGGTCGCGGCCAGCCTGTTGGCGCTGAAAGGCCGCCGGGTGCTGGTGCTGGAACGCGAAAGCGTGGCCGGCGGCTGCATGCGGACAGAGGAACTGATCCCCGGTTTTCGGCATGATCCGATGGCGGCAACCTTCGTTCTGTTCATGACCAGTCCGGCGGGGGCCGCGCTTGGCCCCCATCTGGCCCGGCACGGGTTCGAATATTGCCACACGCCGCATCCGACGGCGGTGGTCCGTCCTTCGGGCGAAGCTGTGGTGCTGACCACGGATGGCGCGGAAAACCGCACCCGCCTGAACGCGCTTGCCCCCGGTGACGGCGATGCCCATGCCCGGGTGGTGGCCGAGATCGGGGCCGATGCGCCCTTTCTTTTTTCACTTCTGGGCAACCCGGTCTGGGGCTGGCCAATGGCGCGGCTGTTGTTTTCCCAAGCCCGCAAGCGTGGCCTGCGCGGCCTTGCTGCATGGTTTGGGCAGGCGCTTGCCCCCGCGCGCGGCTGGCTGGAGCGGGATTTCAGAAGTGAAACCGCGCAGGCCTTGTTCGCGCCATGGGTCTTGCACACCGGCCTTGGGCCCGAGGCCGCCTATTCCGCTCAGATGGGCAAGGTCATCGCCTTTGCGCTGGAAGCGGCGGGCGCGCCTGTGGCAAAGGGCGGCGCAGGGGCCGCGGCGCAGGCCTTCGTGCGGCTGATCACCGAACAGGGGGGCGAGGTCCGTTGCGGCGTGGATGTGGACCGCATCCTTGTGCGCCAAGGCCGTGTTTGCGGCTTGCGCGCCGGGGGCGAGGTAATCGAGACAGCCTCGGTTCTGGCCAGCGTTGCCCCGGCCCAGCTTTATGGCCGGCTGCTGGAAGGCGTGAACCTGCCCGAAGACCGTGCCGCTGCCGCGAAGTTCCGCCACGGGCGGGGTAATTTCCAGCTTCACTATGCGCTGGACCGGGTGCCGGAATGGCTGTCGCCCGGGCTGGAACAGGTGGCGCTGATCCATCTGGCCGATGGCATCGACAGCGTTTCGCGGTCGGTGAATGAGGCCGAGCGGGGCCTGTTGCCCGCCGTGCCCACCATCTGCGTGGGTCAGCCCAGCCGGGTGGACCCCAGCCGCTGCCCCGAAGGCAAGGCGGTGCTGTGGCTGCAAATCCCCGATGCGCCCCGCGTGATCAAGGGCGATGCGGCAGGGCAGATCGCAGGCACTGACTGGGATGCGGTGCGTGAAGCGTTTGCTGACCGGCTAGAAGCCATACTTTGTAACCATATCAAGGATTTCCGGCAATCTGTTCTGGCCCGCAAGGCGCTAAGCCCGAAGGATCTGGAACGCATGAACGTCAATCTTGTGGGCGGCGATCCCTATGGCGGTGCTTGCCATCTGGACCAGTTCTTCCTGTGGCGCCCCTTTGCCCATTCCACGAACGGCACCGGCCTTGTGCGCGGTTTGATCCATATAGGCGCCAGCACCCATCCGGGCCCCGGCCTGGGCGGCGGGTCGGGTTTCAACGCGGCAAAGGGCCTTGGTGCATGAATGACGAAACGCCCTCATACCCGCGTCTGGGCGAAATCGGGCTGACGCAGTTCGCGCCTTACCTGATGAATCGGATCATGGGCCGCTATAACGCCAGCTTGCGCGAGGAAATGGCGGACATGGGGCTGACCACGCCCAAGATGCGCGCGCTTGCGGTGCTTTCGGTTGTCGAAGGGCCGCTGATCCGCGAACTGGCGGTTTATACCGTGACCGAACAATCCACCCTCAGCCGCGCGCTGGACGCGCTGGAGCGTGACGGCATGATCCGCCGGGAAACCGATGCCGCCGACAGCCGCGCGGTGCGTGTGCGCATCACCGATGCGGGGCGGGCGGCCTTTGATGCGCTTTGGCCGCATATGGCCGCGGCACAGGCCCGCATGTTCCGCGGCATCCCCGAAGACGAACGCCGCGCCTTTGTGGGAACGCTGCAAAAGATGCTGACCAATATCAGAAAGCACGAGATCTGAACCCCGGCCCCGGCCGGAAGATGGGGGATAAGCCGATGCAGAAACCTTTGCTACTGACCGCGATGCTGTGTGCAGCCCTTTGCGCAAGTGTCGGCGCGAACCCGGCCGGGGCGGAACCCTTGCCGGGGATGCGGGGCGTCAATCACATCGGCATCACCGTGCCCGATCTGGCGCAGGCTGAAACGTTCTTTGCCGATGTGATGGGGTGCCAGAAGGCCCTTGCCTTCGGCCCATTCCGCGACGACACGGGCACCTTCATGCAGGACGTTCTGGATGTGGACCCGCGCGCTGTCATCGAACAGATCACGCTGATGCGCTGCGGCTTTGGATCGAATATCGAACTGTTCAAATACACGGCGCCCGATCAGGCAACGGTCACCGCCCGCAACAGCGATATCGGCGGCCACCACATCGCCTTTTACGTTGATGATATCGATGCCGTGGCGGCCTATCTGAAGGCGGCCGGCATCAAGACAAACATGGGGCCGATCCCGGTGGCAGAAGGCGCGGCGGCGGGGCAGTCGATCCTTTATTTCTCGGCCCCCTGGGGCCTTCAGCTTGAGGCGATCTCGTTCCCGCAGGGCATGGCCTATGAAAAGGACGGCGGGCCGGTCCTGTGGTCCAACACCGCCCCCGGCAACTGACAGGATCAGGATCAGATGGCAGAACGCAGTTTCAAAGCCGAAGTTCAGCATCTTCGCAAGGGCGAGGGGGATACCTTTACCGGCGAAGGCATTCTGGCCATCACCAAGGCGCTGTTGGAAAACGGCGTGGGCTATGTGGGCGGCTATCAGGGGGCGCCGATCAGTCATCTGATGGACGTTCTGGCCGATGCGCAGGATCTGCTGGGCGAACTGGGCGTGCGGTTCGAGGCGAATGCGAACGAGGCGGCGGCGGCGGCCATGCTGGCGGCCAGCGTTCATTACCCCATTCGCGGGGCTGTCACCTTCAAGGGGCCGGTCGGGGTGAACGTCGCTTCGGATGCGCTGGCGAACCTGTCCTCCTCGGGGGTAACGGGGGGGGCGCTCATCATCCTTGGCGAGGATTATGGCGAAGGGTCCAGCATCATGCAGGAACGCAGCCACGCCTTTGCCATGAAATCGCAGTTCTGGCTGCTGGACCCGCGGCCGAACCTGCCCTCTATCGTCAAGGCGGTGGGGGATGGTTTTGCCCTTTCGGAAGCATCGAACAGCCCCGTGATGCTGATGGTCCGCATCCGGTCTTGCCATGTGACGGGGTCTTTTCCCACCCGCAACAACCAGCGCCCGAAGGAAACCGTGCGCGAGGCGCTGTCGAACCCAAGGTCCGATTTCGCCCGGGTGGTGCTGCCGCCGATGTCCTATGTGCATGAACAGGACAAGGTAAAGAACCGCTGGCCGGCGGCTGAAAAGTTCATCCTCGACAACCGGCTGAACGAGATGTTCGGGAACGGCGGCAAGGTTGGCATCGTCTGTCAGGGCGGCATGTATAACGGCGTGATCCGCGCGCTTCAGCGCCTTGGTCTGGCCGATATCCATGGCGCAACACAGGTGCCGATCTATTGCCTGAACGTCACCTACCCGCTGATCGCCAAGGAATTCCTGTGCTTTGCCGAAGGCAAGGAGCATATTCTGGTGGTCGAGGAAGGCCAGCCCGAATTCATCGAGCAGACGCTTGCCACCTATCTGTATCGCGCAGAAAGCCGCGTGCGGCTTCACGGCAAGGATATCCTGCCGATGGCCGGGGAATATACCGGCGCGGTGATGCTTCAGGGGCTGGAGGCGTTCCTGCGCAAGGCCGCCCCCGACATGCTGCCCGCCACGGTGCGCGCGCCCAACATGGACCGTCCGGCCGTGCCGGACCTGACGAAAACCGTGCCGATCCGCCCGCCCGGGTTCTGCACCGGCTGCCCCGAACGCCCGATCTTTGCCGCGATGAAACTGGTGCAGAAGGACTTGGGCAAGCATCAGATCAGCGCCGATATCGGCTGCCATCTGTTCGGATCCTTGCCGCCTTTCGAGATCGGCGGGGCGACCATGGGCTTCGGCCTTGGCCCCGCGGCCAATGGCGCCTTTGACGGTGGCGGCGAAAAGCGCCCGATCAGCATCATCGGCGATGGCGGTTTCTGGCATTCCGGCCTGTCATCCTCGATGACGAACATGGTCTACAACAAATCCGACGGCGTGGTGATGGTGGTGGACAATTTCTATACCGCCGCCACCGGTGGGCAGGATGTGATGTCCTCGCGCGCCGAAAACGCCACCAAGGCCACGCAGCACCCGATTGCCAAGGCAATGCAGGGGGTGGGGGTGGAATGGGTCCGGCAGGTGGACCGCACCTATGATGTGCCGAAACTGCGCAAGGTGCTGCACGAGGCGCTGACGACAGATGCCAAGGGGCCGAAGGTCATCATCGCCTCGTCCGAATGCATGCTGAACAAGCAGCGCCGCGAAAAGCCCCTGCGCCAGCAGGCCATCAAGGAAGGCCGCCGGGTCGAGGCGCCGCGTTTCGGCGTGGACGAAGATGTCTGCACCGGCGATCACGCCTGCATGCGGCTGTCGGGCTGCCCGTCCCTGTCGCTGAAGGTGCTGGACGATCCCTTGCGCGACGATCCGGTGGCTGCCATCGACCACACCTGCGTCGGCTGTGGCAATTGCGGCGAGGTGGCCGATGCCGCCGTGCTTTGCCCCAGTTTCTACCGCGCCGATGTGGTGCATAACCCCGGACCGGTGGAACGCTGGTGGGCAGGGGTGCGGGGCCGCATCATCACATGGTTGCAGGCCCGCAGGGCCGCCCGTCGGCTGGAGTTTGGCGCATGACGCTGCATGAAGCATTGGAACCCCGCCACACCGACCCGGCGCTTGGCCAGATCATCAAGCTGGCGGTTCTGGCCGTGGGCGGGCAGGGCGGCGGTGTCCTGACCGGATGGATCGAGGATCTGGCCCGCGCCAATGGCTATGCCTGTCAGGCAACCAGCGTGGCCGGCGTTGCGCAGCGCACCGGGGCCACGGTCTATTACATCGAGATGTGCCCCGCCTCTGACCGGGAACCGGTCTTTTCGCTGATGCCCGCGGCGGGGGATGTCGATATCATGATCGCGGCCGAGCTGATGGAGGCCGGGCGGTCGATCATTCGCGGCTTCGTGACGCCTGATCGGACAACGCTGATCGCCTCTACCCATCGCGCCCTTGCGGTCAGTGAAAAGATGGTGCCGGGCGACGGCATCGCCAATGCGGCCGAGGTGCTGGCGGCGGCCGAGGTGGCGGCACAGCGTTTCATCGCGGCCGATTTCGATGCCGTGGCGGCACGGAACGGATCGGTGATTTCGGCCACCTTGTTCGGCGCGCTTGCGGCCAGCCAGTCGCTGCCCTTTGGCCGGGCGGCTTTCGAGGATGCGATCCGGGCGGGCGGCAAGGGGGTAGAGCCATCCCTGCGCGCCTTTGCTGCCGGGTTTGACGCGGCCCTTGCCGGGGTGACGGTGGCTGCGCCTTCGAAACCCGTGCCGCCGCCGGCCGCCGATGCCCCCCGCGGCCCCGCGGCGCTGTTGCGAGACTGGGAGGCGCTGACGGGCCGGGGCAATGCCTTGCCGGGTGCGGCGGCGGAAATGGCGAAGGCCGGCCTGCGCAAGGTGGTGACATTTCAGGATATCGCCTACGGGGCGGAGTACATGGCGCGGCTGGAAGGCATCGCGGCCCGCGACCGCGCGCCCTTTGACCTTACGCGCGAGGCGGCCAAGTATATCGCCAATGCCATGTCCTATGATGATGTGATCCGCGTGGCGGACCTGAAGACGCGGGGGCAGCGCTTTGACCGGATCAAGGGCGAGATGGGGGTAAAAGACCCCCAGCTTCTGCACCTGACCGAATTCATGCACCCAAGGGCCGAGGAAATCGCGGGTATGCTGCCAAGGGCCATGGGGGCACGGGTGCAGGCCAGCCCCGTCTGGATGGCCCGGCTTGATCGCTGGTTCAACAAGGGCCGCCGGATCCGGACCGATGGACTTTTCGCCTTTGGTCTTCTGTATCTTCTGGGCGGCATGAAGGGCTGGCGCCGCCGCACCCTGCGCCATGCCGAGGAAATGGCCCATCTGGACCAGTGGCTTGCCCGCGCCATGGGTTATCTGGACACCAATTACGCCCTTGCGGTCGAGGTGATCCGCTGCCGCCGCCTGATCAAGGGCTATTCCGACACCCATGCAAGGGGCCTGTCGAAATTCGACCGCGTGATGGAGGGCATCGCCCTTGTTGCGGCGCGCGACGATGCTGCCGATTGGGCGCGCCGCCTGCGCGAGGCGGCCTTGCAGGATGAAGAGGGCAAGGCGTTGGACGGGGCCCTGGCCACGATCCGCAGCTTTGCCTGAGGCGGGCTGGGGGTAGGGCTATCCGCGCCGGTGGGTGGCCGCGACGCGCGCCACCTCTTCATAGATGCCGGACAACAGGTTCAGCGTGCGCGATGCCTCGTCAAGTCGCTGGGCAAAACCCGGCACGCCCTCTATGGCCGCGATCAGCAGGCGCCGGCGCACGCGGCCATAATCCTCGGTCACGCGGCGGCCTTCCTCTGTCACCTCATAAGTCACGCCCGAGCGGCCCGCCCCCTTGCGCATCACCAGCCCGGCGCCAATCAGCTTGCGCAGCGAATACTGGATGTTGGGCACATCATCGCGGTTGGTCATGCGCGCCAGATCCTTGATCGACTTGGGCCTTTCGTTCATGCGGATGATGTGCAGAAGCGAATTTTCCGGCCCCGTGGCCGCCAGATCGCAGACATTGGCCAGACATTCCGATTGCCACCGCCCGAATCCCTCAAAGGCCCGCATCAGCGCAAATTCCAGTTCGGTCGTTTCCACCTCGACCGTCGATTGCGCAAGGTGCCAGCGGTAATCCAGACCTTGTTCAGGGGTATTGCTTTGAGTTTCAAGGGTTTTCTTGGTCACGGATAACATCCTCCACCAGCCGTAGAGTGGCGTGGCAAATCCGTTGACGCAAACGGATTTTACGATAGAGTTTCAAGTATAAAATATAATCTAAACCGCAACAGGGAACATCAGGATGACGACGAACCTCATGGTTTCGGGCGACCATTTTCGCTTGGGCACTTTTTCCACAAACTGCTCATCGGGGATGACGCCGACACAGGCCCCCGAACGCTGGGTGAACAGCTGGGACAACAACCTGAAACTGGCAAAGATGCTGGATCAGGCGGGCATCGATTTCATGCTGCCGATCGCGCGCTGGATCGGTTACGGCGGGCCGACCGATTTTCACGGTGGCGTTCTGGAAACGATGACATGGGCTGCGGGCCTTTTGGCGCAGACCGAAAAGCTGACCGTTTTCGCCACCATTCACACCACCGCCAACCACCCCGTTGTGGTGGCCAAGCAAATGGCCACGATTGACCAGATCGGCCATGGCCGGGCCGGGCTGAACATCGTGGCCGGCTGGAACAAGCCCGAGTATCAGGCCCTTGGCCTGTCACTGCCCGATGACCACGAAACCCGCTATGGCTATGCGCAGGAATGGTTCGACCTGATCCGCAAGATCTGGGGATCGGATACGCATTTCGATTGGGATGGAAAATACTTCCAGAATATCAGGGGCTTGAAGGGCGATCCTGCACCCGTTCGGGGCGGCGTGCCGGTCATCAATGCGGCCGGCAGCCCGCAGGGGCGCGCCTTTGCCACCGACAATGCCGATTTCCTGTTCACCCCTGCCATCGATCTGGCCCGGTCAAAAGAGGAAATCGCCGCCCTGAAGGCGCAGGCCGCCGAAAAGAAGCGCAAGGTCGGGGTGCTGACCTTCAGCCATGTCGTCTGCCGCCCGACCGAAAAGGAAGCGCGCGATTTTGTGCATTACATCGTCGATGAAAATGCCGATTGGGAGGCGACGGACAATCTGATCCGCCTGCAACTTGCCCATGCGCTTTCCTTCCCGCATGACCTCTTGACCCAGATCCGCTACGGCTTTGCGCTGGGTCATGGGGGCTTCCCGCTGATTGGCACGCCCGATCAGGTGGCGGCCGGCATCATCAGCCTGCACGAGGCGGGCTTTGCAGGCACCACGCTGTCCTTTGTCGATTACGTCAAGGAATTCCCCTATTTCGCCGACGAGGTTCTGCCGAGGCTGAAAAAGGCGGGGATCCGCTGAAAAAGGGGGCCTCAGGCCCCCTTCAAATGCCGCGCCAGTTCTTCCGACAGGCGGTTCAGCCCGGCCTCTGTGGTCAGGATGCCGGGCGACAGGCGCAAGACCTGCCCCCGGGCATCGGCGCTGATCCCCTGTCCCCTCAGATGCGCCAGAAGGCCCGCCGCAGGCCGGCTTTCGGGCAGGCGGACCATCACCGACCCGCCGCGCTTCCCCTCATCCCGCGGGGTCAGAAGCGGCAGATGCAGGGCATCGGCCATGGCAATCAGCCCCGCGGTCAGGCGCCGGTTATGGGCCAGCAGGGCCGCGTGATCCTGACGCGCGTGCCATTCCAGCGCGGGCAGAGAGGCAAGTGCGGCCATGCACCCCGGCGTGCCGCTGTCAAATCGCCGGATATCGCGCGCGGGCGCGAAGGCGGTGATGTCCCAGTTGAACGGATTTTCCTGGCTGAACCAGCCGGCAAGTTCCGGCCGGCAATGCCCGATCAGCCGGGGCGAGACATAAAGCACCCCGGCCCCGGGTGTGCCGCACATCCATTTGAGAGAGGTGGAAAGGGTGAAGTCCACCTCGGGCGCGTGAACGTCATAGGGGATCAGCCCCGCGGCTTGGGTGATATCGGTGCCGATCAGGCTGCCCATGCGGCGGCCATGCGCCACCATGCGGGGCAGGTCGATCCGGTGGGAGGTGGTGGAGGATACCCATGTCAGCAGGGCAAGGCCCACGTCAGGTGTCCAGGCTTCCAGAAAATCGTCATCCTCGACGAAAGCCGCGCCCTGCCGCAGGGGCACGGTGCGGATGGCAAAGCCGTGGCGATCAGCCATTTGCTGCAAGAGGAAATGGTTGGATGGAAAGCAATCTGCCCCCACCAGAACCGTGCGCCCGTCCAGATGCCCCTTGGGCAGGGCGGAAAGCAGCATGTGAAAGCCATGGGTCACGCTTTCACAGGTGGTCACGCTGCCGGGGACTGCGTTCAGGATCGCGCGCCAGCGGTCGATGAACCGCGCCCGCAGCGGCAGAACGCCGGCCCATTGCGCATCATCGGGCGTGCCCCACAGCAGCGCGAAATCGGCCATGGCGGCGGCCGTGTCGCGGGCCTTGCCCGGATACATGCCGATGGAGTGATACAGGAAATAAGCGTCGCCGTGCATGATGTCAGACCGCGTGAAGGGTAAGGGCTATGCCTTGTCCCACGCCGATGCAGGCGGTGGCAAGGGCATGGGTTCCGCCGGTTTCGGCCAGCCGCCGGGCCGCTGTGGCCGCGATCCGCGCACCCGACATGCCAAGCGGGTGGCCAAGGGCAATCGCGCCGCCCCTGGCGTTCACATGGGGCGCGTCATCGGCCAGACCCCAGGCGCGGGTACAGGCCAGAACCTGCGCGGCAAAGGCCTCGTTCAGCTCGATCACGTCGAAATCCTGCGCCGAAAGGCCGGTGCGGGCGGTGATCCGTTCCAGCGCCGCGACAGGGCCAATGCCCATGATCCGAGGCGCAACGCCCGCCGTGGCACCATGGCCGATGCGGGCCAGAGGGATCAGGTCAAAGGTCTTGACCGCCTTTGCCGAGGCAATCAGGACGCAGGCCGCCCCATCGTTCACGCCGCTGGAATTGCCCGCCGTCACCGTGCCCCCGGCGCGGAACGGGGCGGGCAGGGCGGCCAGCTTTTCGGCCGTTGTCGCGCGCGGGTGTTCGTCACGCCCGAACGGCAGGTGCACCTTGCCCGGGGGGGTGACGGGCACGATATCGGCGGCATGCCAGTCGGCATCGAAGCGGGTTTGTGCGCGCAAGGCATAGGCATCCTGATCGGCGCGGCCGATGCCCCGTTCGGTGGCCAGATTCTCGGCCGTTTCGGGCATGGAGGCGATACCGTAGCGCGCGGCAATGCCCTTGTGGGCAAAGCGCCAGCCGATCGTGGTGTCATGCAGCTCGGCATTGCGGGAAAACGCTGTTTCCGCCTTTGGCATCACGAAAGGCGCCCGCGACATCGACTCGACGCCCCCCGCCAGCACGACATCGGCCGCCCCGTCGCGGATCATCCGGGCCGCGATGATGACCGCATCAAGGCCCGATCCACACAGACGGTTCACCGTGGTGGCCGGCACGCTTTCCCCAAGGCCAGAGATCAGGCAGGCCATCCGGGCCACGTTGCGGTTGCCTTCGCCGGCCTGATTGGCACAGCCGAAGATCACCTCGTCCACCACAAGGCCGGGATGGGCCGCCAGCACCGCATCAATCGTCAGCGCTGCCAGATCATCGGGGCGCACCCGGGCCAGGGCCCCGCCATGGCGGCCGATCGGGGTGCGTCGGTGGGTGCACAGAAAGGCGTCCGGCATCATGTCCTCAGATCAAGCCCGGTGCCGGGGCATAGCGGGGGGCAAGGGCGGCAGGCGCCGCAGCAGACAGCGATGCCAGCAGTGCCGCCACCTTTTCAGCCCCCATTCGTTCAAGCATTTCAAAGGGTCCGGCGGGAAAGTTCAGGCCCAGCTTCAATGCGGTGTCAATCCCCGCCCGCGTCGTGCCGCCATCGGCCAGAAGCCACAACGCCTCGTTCACCAGCATCGCCTCGATCCGGTCACGGATCGCCGTGTCTTCTGCGGGGGTCACGCTGCGGGGGTAAAGGAAACCCGCGCCGGTCTTGCGCCCCAGATTGCCGCGGCGGACCTGATCACTGAGCGCAGGAAAGACATGATAGCGCGGATGCCCGTCCATGGCCGCGCGCAGGCTTTCGGTCGCGGCCAGGTTGATATCGGCGCCGACCAGGTCGATCAGCGCAAAGGGGCCCAGCCGATAGCCCGCGGCCTGCATGGCGGCATCGATGCGGTCGGCGGGAACGCCCTCTTCCAGAAGGGCCAGTGCCTCGCCGTAAAAGGGGCGCGCGCAGCGGTTGACGATGAAGCCCGGGCGGTCGGGGGCGGCGACCACCGTTTTGCCGGTGGCTTCGGCCCATTGCCGTGCCAGATGCAGCGCCGCGGGGTCGGTTCCCGCATGGGGCACCAGTTCCACCAGTTTCATCGCCGGGGCAGGGTTGAAGAAATGCAGCCCCAGCACCCGGCCCGGATGGCGCATGGCCCCCGCGATGGCTGCCACCGAAAGGGAAGACGTATTGGTA
>JALQTL010000118.1 GCA_023260935.1 Paracoccaceae bacterium | reverse complement strand
GCGCGCCAATGATGGCAACATCAAATCCTTCGAGGCCAAGAAGGCCCAGTTGGAAGCGCAGAACCTGGAAACCCGGAAAGAAGCCGAAAGCGTTGGCGCCAAGCTGGATGGCCAGACTTTCGTCATCATCCGCTCGGCTTCCGATGCCGGCGCGCTTTACGGTTCCGTTACCACCCGTGACGTGGCCGAAGCCGCCACCGCTGCGGGCTTTACCGTGTCGCGCAGCCAGGTCGTGCTGGATACCCCGATCAAGGATCTGGGCATCCATTCGGTGTCTGTCGTCCTGCACCCCGAAGTGACCGTCCGCGTCAACATGAACGTCGCCCGTTCGGCCGAAGAAGCCGAACTTCAGGCCTCGGGCAAGTCGATTCAGGAACTGGCCGCCGAAGCCGAAGCCGCTGCCGATTTCGAGATCGCCGAACTGTTCGACGATCTGGGCGGCGCCGCGTCCGACGAATAATTCCAGCCCCAAGGGCAGGAATTCAGAACCGCGCCAGGCCCCCCTGGCGCGGTTTTTCGTTCAGTTGCCAGTCAATATCCGCATTTCCACAAGTTTCGCGGCCAGCTTTTCCGTGGATCACGAGTGGACTTCGGGCCATGATCAAAGCTGTTGTCGCCAGCCTTTTGGCACTGCGGTGCGGATGGCGGCCTGTCTTCCGTTTTACAACCATTCACCACCGCCCGAGCGGCGAGTGAAGACGCCGTCAAAGGCAGAAATTGCGCGGAACAAGGGGCGGCGGCGGATGTCTGGCAACAGCGGCTTTTCGCTGAAGGGAATCGACATCCCGCAAGCGGGCTTCGCGCGCAAGGGCTGAAACCCGAACTTCCCGCCAAAGGCGACATGCCGATGTCGCTTCATGGGGCGAAAAGGGCGGCACAAGATGGCTCACTGCCTGCACGCAACCGCAGGCCGCCATGACCGCAAGCCCCGCCCTGACCCCGATCCGCCAAGATACGGCCCTTGGCATCCTGTGCCTTTGTGCGGGCATCGGGCTTTTCTCGGTGCAGGATCTGATTCTGAAGCTTGTCTCCTCTGGCTACCCGCTAAGTCAGGCGATGGCGCTGCGTGGCCTGACGGCAATGCCGCTGCTGATGCTGATCGCGATGCGGGACGGCGGACTGGGCACCCTGTTCACCCCCGGCCTGCGGCTGATGATCCTGCGCGGTGTGGTCATGTTCGTGGCCTATGCGACCTATTACCTTGCCCTGCCCGCCCTGCCGATTGCCACGGCGGTCGCGCTTTACTTTTCGGCCCCGCTGTTCATCACCATCCTGTCGGTTCTGTGGCTGGGGGAAAGGGTGGGCTGGCGGCGCTGGGGCGCGGTGCTGATCGGTTTCACGGGCGTGCTGGTCATGCTGCGGCCGGGGGCCAGCCTTTTCGACTGGGCCGCACTTCTGGTGCTGGTGTCGGGCTTGTCCTACGGCTTTTCGATGATCATGGCCCGCCGCCTGGGCACGGCCGAAACAGCGCCGGCGATGGCCTTCTGGGGCAATACCGTCTTTCTGGTCTTTGCCCTGCTGATGGCCCTGGCATTCGGCGATGGTCGGCTTGCCGGCGAAGGCCATCCTTCCGTGCAGTTCCTGCTGCGCCCCTGGGTCTGGCCGAGCGTTATCGATGCCGCCCTGATGTGCGGCTGCGGCGTGATCGCGGCCCTTGGCCTGACCCTGCTGACGCAGGCCTATCGCATAGCCGACAGCAATGCCGTGGCCCCCTTCGAATACAGCTACATGCTTTGGGCGGTGCTGTGGGGCTGGATGTTTTTTGCCGAATGGCCCGATGGTGTGGCGTGGATCGGCATTTCCATCATCATGTCAGCCGGCCTGATGGTGCTGTGGCGGGAAAAGGTGAACGACCTGCCCCCCGCCTTTGAACTGACCGGGGCAGAGCCCGGCGAAGACCCGCGTTAACGCATAAAAGACCAAGGGCGCAACGCAAAAGGGCCGCCCCTTTCGGTGCGGCCCCTGACAGGTGCCCCGGGACAAGCCGGGGCAAAAGCGCCTTACATCTCGTCCAGCGCTTCGATGGCCTTCTGAAGATCGTCCTTGCCGATCTCCTTGTCCGTCACCTTGGCGCCGGCCACGATGTGATCCACCACCTTGTCTTCGAACAAGGGCGCGCGCAGTTGCTGCTGCATCTGCTGGTTCTTCTGCACGAATTCGAAGAAGGCGCGTTCCTGACCCGGATACTGGCGGGCAGCGTTCATCACCGCTTGCGTCATTTCCGCATCGGTCACGGTGACTTCGGCCTTGCGGCCGATTTCGGCCAGCAAGAGGCCCAGCCGCACCCGGCGTTCGGCAAGGGTGTTGTGCTCTTCCGTCGGCGTGATTTCACCGTGGTTGTGGCCATGCTCTTCAGGGTGTTCCTCGTGCCAGAGCTGGTGGGCGATCTGGTTCGCCTCGGCCTCGACCAGGGCGGCAGGCAGGTCGAACTTGACCATCGCATCCAGCTGGTCCAGCAGCGCGCGCTTCATCACCGCACGGCTGGCCCCCTTGTATTCGGCCTCCAGACGCTCGGCGATCTGAGCCTTCAGCGCGGCCAGATCCTCGGCCCCGTATTTCTTGGCCAGCTCGTCGTCAACCTCGGCCGGCTTGGGTTCCTTCACCGCCTTCACGGTGCATTCGAAAACCGCCGCCTTGCCGGCAAGATGCTTGGCGCCATAGTTTTCGGGGAAGGACACTTCGACCTTCTTTTCCTCGCCCGCCTTGGCACCGACAAGCTGCTCTTCAAAGCCCGGGATGAACGAGCCGGACCCCAGAACCAGCGGGTAATCCTCGGCCGTGCCGCCTTCGAAATACTCGCCGTCGACCGACCCCTTGAAATCGATCACGACCTGATCGCCGTCCTTGGCCTTCGACCCCTTCTTGCGGTCTTCGAAGTTCTGCGCGCTTGCGGCAAGGTTCTTCAGAGCCTCTTCAACCGAGGCGTCGTCGGCCTTCACCACCAGACGTTCCAGCGTGATCTGGGCGGCATCAACCTCGGGGATCGGCGGCAGGCAGTCATAAGACATGGAAACGACCACATCCTGACCCTCGGCCCAGGTCTCGCCGTCAACCATCTTCACCTCGGGCTGAAGCGCGGGGCGGTCGCCGGTCTGGTCGAAATGCGACTTCATGGCGCCATCGATGGCGTCCTGCATGGCATCGCCCAGAAGGCGCTGACCAAACTGCTTGCGCAGGATCGCCATCGGAACCTTCCCCTTGCGGAAGCCCTTCATCTCGATCTCGGGCTGCGCCTCGACCAGCTTTTCCTGGACCTTGGCTTCCAGTTCCGCAGCCGTCACCGTGATGGTGTAGGCGCGCTTGAGGCCTTCGTTCAGGGTCTCGGTGACCTGCATCTTTTCGTCCTTCTCATCCAAACCTGGTGCGGGTGGAGGGACTTGAACCCCCACGCCTTGCGGCGCTGGAACCTAAATCCAGTGCGTCTGCCAATTCCG
>JALQTL010000141.1 GCA_023260935.1 Paracoccaceae bacterium | reverse complement strand
CCGCGCCCGATCGAGGTAATCACACGGTCCTTCGGCTTCACCACATAGCTGTCCCGTATCTGGAACATCTGCCCGCCCGAAAGCTGCGCCGGGCGGCGGTTGATGAAGCTGCCCATCTGCACCATATCCAGCGCGCGCTTTATCTTGTCCTCACGGTCAGACTTGCCCATGCCGCGCACTTCCAGCGGAAAGGACAGGTTTTCCCCCACCGTCATATGCGGAAACAGCGCGTAATTCTGGAACACCATCCCGATCCCGCGCTTGTGCGGCGGGACCGAGTTGATCGGCGCGCCATCCAGCCGGATTTCGCCATGCGTGGCGGTCTCGAACCCCGCCAGCATCATCAGGCATGTGGTCTTGCCGCTGCCCGAAGGCCCCAGCATCGTCAGAAACTCGCCCTTGCCGATGCTGAGGTTCAGGTCTTTGACGACCAGCGAAACCCCGTCATAGCTTTTCTGAACATGTTCAAATGCAACGAATGCGTCCGTGTGGCTTTCGCTCACGCGCTCATCTCCCCGTATGGACCGGCAGGTTTCCTGCACTTGTTATCTTGACTAAAGCCAATGCTGCGCAGCAATGCAACCGCCTTGTCGCTTCATGCGGCATCGCACGGCAAAAGCGGGAAAATCGGTCATTTTGCGTCGCTTTCGCCAGTCATTGCGGCACTTCCCGCGCCCCGGGCGGGACAATCGGCTGAAGCCGCCGGTCCCTTGGCACGCCCCGGAACACCCGGCAAAGGGGGCAAAAAGCGAAAGGGCGCCAGCTTGCGCGGCGCCCTTCGTCAATCCTGTCTTGGTGCGGATGAAAAGACTCGAACTTTCACTCCGATTAAGGAACAGCGACCTCAACGCTGCGCGTCTACCAAGTCCGCCACATCCGCATCACAGACAAGGACGAAGCGGCTTTTAGCGAAGCCGCGCCCGGAAGGAAAGGGGGATTTTCATCCCCCCGACCGTTCAGTTGCCCAAGAGCAGGAAGGGCAGTTTCGCCGCCGACATCACAACCCGCGCACCGGCCGCCGCGGGCGCCGCCTGCTCGGGCGCGGCAGCCATTTCCGCAGGCGCGGCAGGGGCCGCAGCCTCGGGCGCAGGGGCCACGGCGACCGGGGCCACGGCTTCGGGCGCAAGCGCAAACTGCGGCAAGGCCGCCGGCGTCACCGGGGCCAATTCCCCGGCCCGGCCCGCGATGGTGAAGGCCGCCTTGCGAATCACATCCGGCCGGTCGCCAAGGCCCGGTGCAAAGATCGCTGCGCCCTGCCCCATGGCATCCAGCCCGGTCTGGTACCAGTCCAGCGCCAGATCAGGCCGCACCGCCGCGCCGAAGCCCTGGCTCAGGTGGTGGCCCAGAAGCTCGGCGTAACCCGCCTCGCCCATCGCCGTCAGCAACAGCGCCGACCCCACCGCCACATCCATCTCGTCCGTGGTATAGCCCACGCCAAGGCAGACCTTCGCCGTGCCCGAAAGCTGCGCCGGCGACATGCCCGATGTCAGGATGAAGCTCTTGACCCCGGCCAGCACCTCGTCGCGCGTCTTCAGGGAAAGGGCGGATACATGCTCGGCCAGCACCGGGCCGAAGCCCGCGCATTGCTCGGCAATCTGCTGGGGCGTGAAGCCCGCCACCTTGGCCGCCAGTTCTTCGCCCGTGGCCATCGCATAGGTGCGGGCTAGGCAGAACTGCTCGCCCAGCGCGAAATTGGCATCCGTCATCGACGCGGCGGTGACATAGCCACCGTTCGTGTTGGTCATCAGGCTGATCTTGTTGCAATGGCTGGCCAGCGACACCTGCGCCACCCCCGTCCCCATGAAGGATGGCAGCGCCGGCTCCGCCGCCTCGGACGTGGGGGCCGCGGGGGCGGCTTCGGGCATCAGCGACGGCAGGGCCGCCACAACCGTTCCGGTGGCCACGGGCGCCACCGGCAACATCGGCGCCACCTGCTGCGGCGCGGTCGCCGTGGTGATCCCCGCCATCTCGTCGCGCTGCACCAGCAACAGCCCGCGCATCCCCATCGGATGCGTGGCCGCGGTCTGCGCCACCACCGGCCCGCCCGCAATCGCGCGATGATAGGCCGTAACCAGAACCGTGCGCTCGTAATCCGTCAGCTGCCCCGTCGCGGGATAGCCCAGAAGCGCCTGAAAGCCGGAAATGCCCGCCCGGCTGCGCGGGCCGATCGACCCGTCCGGCGTGCCCACGTTATAGCCGAAATGATTCAGCGCCGTCTGAACCTCGCGGTTCTGTTCCCGCTGATAGGAAGACACACCGCTTGATTTCGACGACCGCCGCACAACCTTGCGGTTCTGCTGATCCTTGGCGATCGCATGGCCGATGATCCCGCCGATCAATGCGCCTGCGATGGCGTCGCCCGCATCGGCCTGCGCCCGCTCCACCCCGCCGACCATCAGACTGGCGACAATTCCCGCAGTTGCAATTGCCTTCATTTTCATCGCATCTCTCCGCTAAGCTGGTCATTCAAATAACTACTGTCACGAAGTGTAACACGATCAGCCAATATGCAAAGTCTCAATTTCCCGACCCAAAGGTAGCCCATGCCCGAATGGCAGACCCTTCCCGGATATGCCGATTACGCAGAAACCCTTGCGCGGATGGAGGCGCGGGCCGAAGCCATCGCCCAAGGCACGGCGGATGAGGCGATCTGGCTTCTGGAACATCCCCCCCTCTATACCGCCGGCACCTCGGCCCGGCCCGAGGATCTGACCGATCCGGGCCGCTTTCCCGTGCATCAGGTGGGGCGCGGCGGGCAGTATACCTATCACGGTCCGGGCCAGCGCGTCGTCTATGTGATGCTGGACGTGGGGGCACGCGGGCGCGATGTGCGCTGCTTCGTGCGCGCGCTGGAAAACTGGGTCATCGCCGCCCTTGCCGAATTCAACGTGACCGGAGAAATCCGCCCCGGCCGCGTGGGCGTCTGGGTTGCCCGCCCCGAAAGGCCGGGCCCCGACGGCCGCCCGTCCGAAGACAAGATCGCCGCCATCGGCGTGAAACTGCGCCGCTGGGTCAGCTTTCACGGCATTTCGATCAACGTGGAACCGGACCTGTCGCATTTTTCCGGCATCGTGCCCTGCGGCATCCGCGACCATGGCGTCACCAGCCTTGTGGACCTTGGCCTTCCGGTCACGATGGCTGACCTTGACCTTGCGCTGAAGGCCACCTTTCCCCGCTTCTTCCCGCCGGGCGGGCTGCACCCCGATGGCAAGGCCCCGCCGGCCTGCGCCACGCCCTGACCCGGGGCGCGCTCGGCCGGGCCTGCGACCATTCTTTGCCTTGCGTCTTTTTTCCCATCCGGGCACATCTGTGCGCCGTGGGGCGCTTCCCGTGCCCCGAACCCCGTAATCGCCTGTCCAGTGCCAGAACCGGAAAGACCGCTGATGAAATACATCCTTGCCGCCGCCGCCGCCCTGCTTGCCGCCCCCGCTTTCGCCGGGGATGCCGCCGTGGGCGAAGCCGAATTC
>JALQTL010000136.1 GCA_023260935.1 Paracoccaceae bacterium | reverse complement strand
CTTTGCTGCCGCCATCGGGTGCGATGAAGCCATAACCTTTGGTGGTGTTGAACCATTTCACGGTGCCATTGGCCATCGTGAGATCTCCTGTGATTGTGCCACCCACGACATGCGGTGGCCCGGCCGAGAGTCGTCTAGATCGAGAGACTGAAGGCCGAAGCAGACAGAAGATCGAAAGAGAAGAAGCTTTGCCCCTTCTACATGCGCCTTTCTGGGCCAGAATACAAGGGACCGCTGAAAAGAATGCCTGATCAGCGGCCACGCCCCCTTTGCCGGGGGCCCTACTTCAGCACGACTTCAAAGCCATCCTTGACCCCCACGAATACAACACTGGCACTTAGGGGCCGCCCGGCAAGGGCCCGCGCGGTGGTTTTCTGAAGCAGCTCTATATCCGGCAGCATCATCGGCACCACACGCACCCGGCAATCACCCCGCCGGTCGACCGAGACCGAAACCGACGAATCCCCGGCAAATATCCGTGGATTATCCACTTTGACCCTGTATCCACCTCGCCAGGGCCGGAAGCCCCGCGCCTCCAGCTGTGCCACCGACCGGCCTGTCGTCTTTGCTTCCTGACAGGCCTGAATGCCGATCTCTGTGGCATGCTGCACCTCGGGCGTCAGCAGCGAAGGCCGTTTGCGGCCGCCTTCTGCCGCGGCAGACCCGCCGGTGACCATGAGGCACAACGCCATGGCAACGTAGAGTGTCTTCGGCATCGGCGATCTTTCCGCTTGGGGTATGCTTCAAACGCCCGGCCCTGAGCCGTGCGGCTACCCGCCTCGCATGCCAAGGTGGCAGAATTTCGTCACGGCCGGTGCCAACGGGCGGCAAGCAGGCGGTGGTAGCAAAAAGGGCCGCGCCCACGGCACGGCCCTTCTCAACAGCTCGAAATCCGGCGCTTAAAGCTGCGCCGCCACGTCTTCGGGCACGTCGAAATTATGCGTCACGGTCTGCACGTCGTCATCTTCTTCCAGCAAGTCGATCAGGCGCATCAGTTTCTGTGCCGTGTCCAGATCAACCTCGGTGCGGGTCTGTGGCTTCCAGATCAGCTTGGACTCGGTCGATTCCCCCAGCGACTTTTCCAGCGCGTCCGAAACATCCGAAAGCGCATCGACAGAGCAATAGATGTAATGCCCGTCCTCATCGGATTCGACATCATCGGCACCCGCCTCCAGCGCCGCCATCATAACGTCATCGGCACTGCCGGCCGACGGGGGATAGGTAATTTCGCCCACCCGGTCAAAGGAATGAGAAACCGACCCGGTCTGGCCAAGGTTTCCGCCGCCCTTTGTGAAATAGCTGCGCACGTTCGATGCCGTGCGGTTCAGGTTGTCGGTCAGCGCCTCGACGATGATCGCGATGCCGCCCGCGCCATAGCCTTCATAGCGCATCTCGGTATAATCCGCCGCATCGCCCATCTGGCTTTTCTTGATCGCGCGGTCGATCACATCCTTGGGCATGGATTGGGCCTTGGCGGCCTTGATCGCAAGCCGCAGGCGCGGGTTCATGTCGGGATCAGGCATCCCCATCTTGGCGGCGACGGTGATTTCCTTCGCCAGCTTCGAAAACGCTGCCGAGCGCGCCTTGTCCTGCTTGCCCTTGCGGTGCTGGATGTTCGCCCATTTTGAATGGCCAGCCATGACCCTTGCTCCCTGAACCCTGTCTTGGTGATGGGCTCCCTTACACCAGCCAAAGCCCGGGCTGCAAGATCAGCCCGCGAATGTGCCCCGAACAAGGGCAAAGGCGGCCTCCATCCGTGCGGCGGCAGCGGCCGGACTGGCAGCTTCGGCGTAAACCCGGAATTCGGGCGCATTGCCCGAGGGGCGCAGATGCACCACATCGCCCCCCGCCAGCCAGACCCGAAGGCCGTCGGTTCTCTCCACCCGGTCGATCGCGCCAAGGGGGGCCAGAAAGCGGGCCAGTTCGTCTTGCTCCGACAGCCGGGCCACCAGTGCCTTGCCGTCTTCGCTCGGCACATTCTCCAGCCTGTCGGTCACGGTAAAGCGCGGCGGCTCTTCAGCGACCCGCGCGGCCAGACTGCCCGCCCGTCGCGCCTCGATCAGGGTGGCCACGATGGGCAGCAGGCTGTCGCGCGTCATCAGCCGGGGCAAGGGGCCGTTCGGGCCTTCGCCGTCAAAGCCCAAAAGAAAACCGCCATTGGGTTCATAGCCCACGACCCGCCCCCCGGCAGCCTCCATCGTCGCGATCACGAAGGGCGACCCGATCGCCGTTCGCACCACCCGGCCAAAGCGGCCCGAAAGTTCCACCCCGGAATTGGCCGACACGGTGGTCACGACCACATCCGCCTGCAACAAAGCGGCGGTGATCTGGCCCAGCACATCGCCCGGCACGATCTGCCCTGCGGCATCAGCCACCAAGGGCCGGTCGCCATCGCCATCCGTCGAAACGATGGCATCCAGCCCCTGCCCCGCCCATTCGGCAAATTGCTGGCGCAGGCCGTCTGGCACCGCTTCGGTATCTACGGGCACGAAATCTGCTGTCCGGCCCAAGGGGGCCAACCACGCGCCCATGGCTTCAAGGCAGATCACCAGAAGGTCACGGCTGACCGCCGAATGCTGCCAGACGCCGATCCGCATCCCCTTCAGCGCGTCACCGAAAGC
>JALQTL010000112.1 GCA_023260935.1 Paracoccaceae bacterium | reverse complement strand
CGCCCGTGGCGGCTTTGACTGCTGGGCCCCTTGCGCGCATTTCGAGGTGGATAACGTGACCTTCGCGCTTCTGCCGCCCGCCGTGGTGCCGCTGCCCCCCGCCCTGCCGGCACTGGCCGCAGGGCTGGGGATGCTGGCCCTGTTGCGCCGGCGCCAGAAGCGTTAGGCCCGCTCAGGGCAGCCGGCCGACCCGCACCCCCGTCAGCTGCCCGCCGTTACTCGAGGTCCAGGCCGTGCTGCCCGCCCCCAGCCGCAGGCCCAGGCCCTCGCCCAGGGCGCCAAGCCCGGTATCGGGCTCATTCACCGTCAGTACCAGCACATCGTTGCGATAGATCCGCTGTTCGCCCGGCCCCACCTCGAAACGCATCTGCGGGGTGCTGCCGATCGGCTCGGTCTGGGCATAGCTTCCCAGCACCGTCACCGCGCCATTGACATATTTCAGGATCCGCCAGGCCGATCCGTTATAACCCGCCGCCAGAAAGGTCAGGCTGCTGGCCGAGGCACGGGCCACGGCATAGGTCGTCAACTGCGCCGAATTCGACCGGATCAGGAAATCCATCTCGACAAAGACACCCGTTCCCAGCGGCTCGTCATCCAGCGTGGCCACGATGAACTGGCTGGTGGACCCGGGGCCACGCAGCGCCGTGCCATCGGCGGTGATGGCCGCCTGCCCGGTGCTGAGCGCATGGGGCGCCCAGACCCCTGAAACGGGCGGCACATCGGCGAGCAGCGTGCCCGCCACCTGCCCGGCAAAGACCGCCTCGCCCGTCACAACCCGACCCGGCACGCCGACACCGGCCACCGCAACCGGCACGGTCCAGAACCCCCAGGGCCCGGCGCCATCGGCAAAGATCGCGCGCACCCGCGCCAGATAGCTGCCGGGTGCCAGGCCGGTGAAGACATGGCCGGGCGTGACAGTTGTGGCTGACAGGGCAAAGGCATGGCTGCCCGCCACACCTGCCTCCACCTCATAGCCCGTGGCCCCCGGCAGCGCGGCCCAGTCCAGCGACAGGCTTTCCGCCTCGGGCGAGGCTGCCGCCCCCGGCACCACTGCCGCGCGCGGATTTTCCACCGCCGCCGTCAGAAAGGCATGGGCAATGACCTGATGGCCCGCATCATTGGCATGCAGCCCATCCGCGCTCATCAGCGCAGGCCCGCCCAGATCGCGCATCCGGCCATAGACATCGGCATAGGCCACGCCATATTCCGCGGCAATTTGTGAACAAGCGGTCACATACGATTCATGGATCGTCCGGTTCGATCCGGTAAAACCGGTGCTGCCCACCGAATAGGTGGCATCGGGATACCAGTTGGGCGAGGCCAGAACGATCTGGTCACGGGCATATCCCCCGGCCAAGAGCCCGTTCAGCACCTCGCGCAGGTCGTTCGAAAAACCTGCCAGATTGAAGGTCGCGGGCGCGCCGGTATAGCGCAGGTCATTGGCCCCATAAAGAATGAACAGCCGCCCCGACTGGTTTGCCCCCAGAAGCGCCCCGGCAAAGCGGTCGCGCCCGTTGTTGGCACGCGGGGCGCCGCTGGCATCGGGGCTGTTTTGCAAGACCGTCCCGGCCAGACCCTGATTGCGGATCGTACCCGCCCCCAAGGCGGCCGCGGCCAGGTTCAGCGCCCGGGCAGCCGTGGTCGATGCGGCGTCGCCCTCCATCGTCGAAGACCCGAACCCCGCCACCGAAGCCACACTCAGCCCCGCCGGAATGCTGGCCGAAAGCGTGGTGCTGGCCGTCCCTTCCACCGTGCTGACAGAGGCCGAAACCGAAAGCGCCCCGCCCCGCGCCACAAAGCTGCGTTGCAAGCCGGTTCCCGCCAGCGGCACCGCCGTGCCGGCAATGGTCACGGTCAGGCTGGCAAAGCCGGTGGGCATTGGCGTGCCGCTGACAAGTCCCTGCAGCGTGACCAGATCGCCCGCCGCCGGGCTGGCCGGGGTCAGGACCAGCGCAAGCGTCGGCGCCGCCACCGGGGGGGGAAGATCCCCCCCCACCATCGCGGGCGCAAGGCCCATGCCGATCCCGATCCGCATCAGACCCAGCCCGTCAGGGTGGTGGCCGTGGTGCCTGTCGCATGGATGCGCCGCGCGGCGATGGGGTAGGAACCGGCCGGCAGGGCGGCAGTGGTATTGACCACGCCGTCACGCCCGGTCCAGCGCAGCGTGCCGCCGCTGCCCAGCGTGATCATGCGGATCGGCTCGGGCAGATCGGTGCTGTCGCTGGGAAGAATGGCGAAGGCGGCCTCGGCCGAGGCGGTCGCACCCCGCGCCTGGTTGTTGGCGGCGGCAAAGCCTCGATTGTCGGAATTACGGATGAGTTTAACTTGTGGAAAGGCAGCTTCAACCATGTCAGGAGAGCTGTCTTCCGAAGCGTTATCGACTACCCAGACCTCTGC
>JALQTL010000066.1 GCA_023260935.1 Paracoccaceae bacterium | reverse complement strand
AGTAAAAACCGTTTGGGTTGGTCTGACGGACGAAGATATACACGAACTTTCTAAGTGGGCGGACGAACACGGCGGTACTTTCCATGGTGCCTACGCGAAAGCTATAGAAGTTAGATTGAAGGAGAAAAACAGTGGAAGACGCATGGAAGACGAAAGGAAGACGCAAGGAAGACCTCCGCTTGCCTGCCCGCGGGCTTCCCGCTAGGAACGTGCAGACCCAAATTCATGAGGCCCAGAATGCGTCTGTCGCGCTACTTCCTGCCCGTTCTGAAGGAAAATCCGTCCGAGGCGCAGATCGTCTCGCACCGCTATATGTTGCGGGCGGGGATGATCAAGCAGCAGGCCGCCGGCATCTATTCCTGGTTGCCGCTGGGGTATAGGGTTCTGAAGCGGATCGAACAGATCGTGCATGAGGAACAGGTGCGCGCGGGTCATATCCCGCTCTTGATGCCCACGCTGCAACCCGCTGATTTGTGGCGAGAATCCGGGCGTTATGATGATTACGGCCAGGAAATGCTGCGCATCAAGGACCGGCATGAGCGTGACATGCTCTATGGCCCCACGAACGAGGAGATGATCACCGACATCTTCCGTTCCCATGTGAACAGCTACAAGGATCTGCCGCTGACGCTCTACCACATCCAGTGGAAGTTCCGCGATGAGATGCGCCCCCGTTTCGGCGTCATGCGTGGGCGCGAATTCCTGATGAAGGACGGCTACAACTTCGATATCGACCGCGACGCAGCCCTGCATGCCTATAACCGCCACATGGTCAGCTACTTGCGCACCTATGAACGCATGGGCCTGACCGCCATCCCCATGCGCGCGGCTTCCGGGCCCATCGGGGGCGATAATACCCATGAATTTCTGGTGCTTGCGCAAACGGGTGAATCCGAGGTCTTCTATGACGACCGTGTCACGGCACTGAAACTGGGCGATCGTCAGGTCGATTTCGACAACCGGGCCGAGGTGGAAGGAATTTGCAAGGAATTCACCTCACTCTATGCCCGCACGGATGAAACGCATGACGAGGCGCTTTTCAACGAGATTCCCGAAACGCATCGCAAGGTGGGCCGCGGGATCGAGGTGGGGCAGATCTTCTATTTCGGAACAAAGTATTCCGAAAGCATGGGGGCAACGGTCGTCACGCCCGACGGCAGCCGCGTGCCGGTGGAAATGGGCAGCCACGGTATCGGCGTAAGCCGGCTTCTGGGCGCTATCATCGAGGCCAGCCATGATGACAAGGGCATCATCTGGCCCGAAGGGGTCACACCCTTCCCGGTGGGGATCGTCAACCTGAAACAGGGCGACGCTTCGACCGATGCGGCCTGCGAGGGCCTTTACAAGGCGCTTGCCGCCCGCGGGCTGGAGGCGCTTTACGACGACCGCGACGAACGCGCGGGGGCCAAGTTCGCGACCATGGACCTGATCGGCCTGCCCTGGCGTATCACGGTCGGGCCGCGCGGTCTGGCGAACGGGGTGGTCGAACTCACCTCGCGCCGCACGGGCGAGAGCGAAGAGATGAGCGCCGAGGCGGCCGTGGACCGCATCGCGCAGATCTACGCCGCCCATGCCTGAGGCAAGGTCGTTCCGGTAGCCCGCCGGCAGGAAGAACGAAAGACAGACCGGCAGGCTCCTTGAAGGGGCCGCGGTCGCCGCCGAAAGGGTGCGGTCCAGCTTCTCTGGGGCAGGACTGTAGTGTTCCGGGCGATCTCGCGCACTGGCATTCCGACGGGGGGAAACCGTGGCCCCGGTGATCGGCCAGGGACCCGGGGGACGAACTGATGTGCGGGCTTCCTTGGGCGGCGCGGTGACGCAACGTCAGCCCTTGTCGCCCGCTTGACCGTAGCGGGGGCGGTGGCATCCTTGTGCTTCTATGTTGATGGGAGCCTGCCGATGACCCTGCCCGAAAACCACCCCCGTCTGCGCAAGCGGCCTTTCACGCTGGGTGAGCTGGTGGCCGATGGTGTCGTTCATGCGGTGGCCCTGCTGGGGGGGATGATCGGCTTCACGGCCCTGCTGTATCACACGCTGGCGCAATCCCGTTGGGCAGAGTTCGCCGCGCTTGCGGTCTATGCCTCGGGGTTTTTCATGATGTTCGGCTTTTCGCTGGCCTACAACATGACCCCGCCGTCGGCGCTGAAATGGCTGCTTCGGCGGTTAGACCATTCGGCGATTTATATCATGATCGCAGGCACTTATACCGCGATGCTGGCGCAGTTCGAGCCTTCGGCCTTGATCTGGGTGCTGGGGGCGGTTGTCTGGGCCGGGGCTGTGTTGGGGGTGGTGGTGAAGGTTGCCCTGCCGGGCCGGTTCGACCGGCTTTCGGTGCTGGCCTATATAGCCTTGGGGTGGATGGGCATTCTGGCCATCGGCCCCGCGCGCGCGGCCTTGCCGTCGGTATCGCTGGGCCTTCTGGTGGCGGGGGGGCTGACCTATGTGGCGGGGGTGGCCTTCTACAAATGGCATGCGCTGCCCTTTCACAACGCGATCTGGCATCTGTTCGTGGCGGTGGCCGCAGGCATGCACTTTGCCGCGATAGCGCTTGCCGTCGGCGCCTGAGAAGGGGGTTTCTGCCCATCCCCCCGACCGGGCAACCGTGCGCCCTTGACGGCTGCGGCGTCTACCGACAAGGTCGCCGCAAAACGGCCGTGCAACCGGGGCCGAGCAGATGACCCAAGGCAGACATGGCCCAGACCACCCCCTTTTCCCGCTTCGAACGCATGATCGCATGGCGCTATCTGCGGGCCCGCCGTGCGGAAGGCGGCGTTTCGGTGATGACCTGGATCAGCCTGATCGGCATCACGCTGGCGGTCTTTGCGCTGATCGCCACGCTGGCCGTGCGGGCAGGCTTTCGGGCAGAGTTCGTTGATACCATTCTGGGGGCCAACGCACATGTGACCGTCTATGCCGCCACCCGGGTTGATACGAACGGCAACACGGTCAAAGGCTTTGCCGATTATGACAGGATCAACGCCCGGCTTGCCGAAATTCCGGGCGTCTTGCGCGCGGCGCCGATGATCCGGGGGCAGGTGATGGTGGCATCGCAAGGGGCGACCAATGGTGCCGAGGTTTATGGCCTGTCACCCGAGGCGCTTGCCTCGATCCCGCGGGTGGGGCGGGGGGCGGATGCCTATGGCGATCTTGACCGCTACCCGGAGGGCATCGCCATCGGGTCCGTTCTTGCGCGGGAACTGGGGGTCACCGTGGGTGACAAGGTGCGGGTGATCTCGCCCAACGGGGTAAAGACTGCCTTTGGCACCAGCCCCCGGGTGAACGCCTACGAGGTGGTCTATATCTTTACCGCTGGGCGCTATGATATTGACAAGACACGGCTTTACATGCCGTTTGCCGAGGCGCAGAGCTTTTTCAACCGGGAAGGTCTGGCCGACGAATTCGAAGTGATGGTCGACAATCCCGAAGACATCGACAGCTATGCCCTGCCGCTGCTGCGCGCAGCGGGGGACGACGCAATCCTGTGGACATGGCGGGATTCCTCGGGTGCGTTCCTGCGGGCGCTGGATGTCGAGGACAATATCATGTTCGTCATCCTGTCGATCCTTGTCCTGATCGCCACGATGAACATCGTTTCGGGGCTGATCATGCTGGTCAAGAACAAGGGCAGGGATATCGGCATTCTGCGCACCATAGGGTTGACGGAAGGGGCCGTGCTGCGGGTCTTTTTCCTGTGCGGGGCCTTTACCGGGATTGTCGGCACCCTTGCCGGGGTGATCCTGGGCTGCCTCTTTGCGCTTTATATCGATCCGATCTTCAGCTTCGTGAACTACCTTGCCGGGGGCGGGGTCTGGGACCCGTCGATCAGGGGCATCTATGCGTTGCCGGCCAAGTTGCAGGCGGGGGATGTGTTGTCGGCGGTCAGCCTTTCGCTGGGGCTCTCCTTCATCGTGACGATCTTTCCCGCACGCCGTGCCGCGCGGATGAACCCGGTCGAGGCGCTGCGCTATGAGTGAGGCGGCACTGGATCTGGAAGGGATCGAAAAGGCGTATAATCATGGCAAACCGTCCGAAGTGAAGGTGCTGCGGGGCGCCTCGGTCCGGGTGCGCCCGGGCGAGGTGGTGGCACTTGTGGCGCCATCGGGGGCGGGGAAATCCACCCTGTTGCACATCGCAGGCCTGCTGGATACCCCCGATGCCGGCCGGGTGCGTCTGAATGGCCGGGACATGGCCGGGTTGCCGGACCGCGAGAGAACCGAGATCCGCCGCCAGGACATCGGCTTCATCTATCAGTTCCATCATCTGCTGCCCGAATTCACGGCGCTGGAGAACATCGTGATCCCGCAACTCGCCAATGGCCGGCCGCTGGCCGAGGCCGAGGCGCGGGCCCGCGATCTGCTGGCGCGGGTCGGCGTGGCGGAAAGGGCCGGGCACCGGCCTGCGGCGCTTTCCGGGGGGGAACAGCAGCGCGTGGCCTTTTGCCGCGCGCTTGCCAATGCGCCGCGCCTTCTTCTGGCGGATGAACCCACGGGCAACCTTGATCCCGGAACATCGGATCAGGTTTTCAACACCTTGATGGATCTTGTTCGCGCAACGGGCCTTGCCGCGCTGATCGCCACCCATAACATGGAGCTTGCCGCCCGGATGGACAGGATCGTGCGGCTGGATCAGGGGCGCGTGGCCTGACCCTTGTGCTTGCGCGCCCGGGGGGCGCATGCTTGTCTGGCAGCAATCTGCACAACACTTCGTCAGGAGGCCACGATGGACCCGTTCCGCATCATCCCTGTTGCCGCGATGCTTGCCCTTGGGGCCTGTGTTCTGGCTGGGCGGCAAGAGCCGCTGCCGACGGGGGCGCAGGATTTCGCCGAATACTGCTCGGCCTGCCATGGCGCCACGGGCAAGGGGGACGGTCCTCTGGCCCCCACGCTTGCCCGCCGCCCCGCCGATCTGACAGGGCTTTCGGCCCGCCACGGCGGCACTTTCCCTACAACGCAGGTGATGGCAAAGATCTGGGGATATACCGGCGGAAAGGGGGGATCGGCCGTCATGCCGAACTTCGGGCCGCTGCTGGACAGCGAAACCGTTCCCTATGATGGCGGTGACGGGATCATGACTCCAACGCCGCTGCGCCTTGTGCAGATTGCAGAACATCTGAAGACGCTTCAGCCCGGAACCTGAGTGGCGGGGGCTGTCAGTCGGTTATCGGGGCAGGGGCGGACAAGGTTTCAATGCCGTTCGCCCCGGGGACAAGGCCGGCGATTTCAAGAACCAGCTTGCGCCGCACGGCCGAGGCAAAGGAAGCGCGGTCCTTTGCCGTGACCACAAAGGCGCCCGGCCCGCCGATGATCTGTTCGGCATAGGCTGCCTCCAGATCGCTCTGGGCGCGGCCGGGATCATCCTGGCGCAGGATCGGCAGGCCGTTGATGGTGATGTTTGCGGCCAATACCTCGGCCCTTGCCGCGGCGATGGACGGGCCTGACCAGTTGTTCGCGCTATCGCCCGAAAAATCGATGACCCTCCGCAGGCCAGTGATCTGGTTTTCCTCGATCAGGCGTTTGCCCTCCAGAAGGGCCGCGCCTATGGCATTGCTTCCTGCGGCAAGGCGGGGTGGCGGTAACAACCTTGCGGCAAAGTCGGCGGCACTTTGGGGGCCATCGATCACCATCCAGTCCACCACCGTTGCCTGATTGGCGGCCCATTCCACATAGGTGACGGCAATGCTGCCGGTCAGCGTGGACTGGATGGCGGAAAGCACGTCAGGATGCGTCATCGCTGCTGCGTAGCCCTGCCGCTGAAACACGATCTCGGCCTGATCGATGGAACCGGAGGCATCGGCCAGCAGCACAAGTTCCAGATCCACCTCGGTTGCCGAGGCGGGGGTGGCGGCCAGGCACAGGGCGAAAAGCGCGCGTAACATGCGGTAAAGTCAGCATCAGCCCGTCCCGGGAAAAGGGCGGCAGGCCCAAAACGAAAGAACGGGCACCCCTAGGGGCGCCCGTCCTGAAGCGGGGCACTGTCCGAACCGGCCCTTGCGAGCCGGTGTCAGCTCAGGCCAGGGTCGGGTCGATGCTTTTGCAGGCTGCGACAAGGCCTTTCACCGCGTCGATCGACTTGTCCATCATCGCCTGTTCTTCGGCATTCAGCTTGATGTCGACCACGCGTTCGATCCCGCCGGCACCGATGATGGTGGGCACGCCGACATACATGCCATCCAGACCGTAGGCGCCCTTCACATAAGCCGCGCACGGCAGCAGGCGCTTCTGGTCCTTCAGGTATGCTTCGGCCATTTCGATCGCGCTGGTGGCCGGTGCGTAATAGGCGGACCCGGTTTTCAGCAGGCCCACGATTTCGGCCCCGCCATCACGGGTGCGTTGCACGATGGCATCCAGCTTTTCCTGGCTGGTCCAGCCCATTTCCACCAGATCGGGAAGCGGAATGCCGGCAACGGTGGAATAGCGGGTCAGGGGCACCATGGTATCGCCATGGCCGCCCAGAACGAAGGCGGTCACATCGCGCATCGATACGTTGAATTCGACCGACAGGAAGTGACGGAAGCGCGCCGCATCCAGGACGCCCGCCATGCCAACCACCTTTTCATGCGGCAGGCCCGAGAATTCGCGCAGCGCCCAGACCATCGCATCCAGCGGGTTGGTGATGCAGATCACAAAGGCGTTCGGGGCATGTTCCTTGATGCCTTCGCCCACCGATTTCATGACCTTCAGGTTGATGCCCAGCAGGTCATCCCGGCTCATCCCCGGTTTGCGCGGTACGCCGGCGGTGACGATGCAGACATCGGCCCCCGCAATATCGGCATAGGAATTGGTGCCCTTCAGATTGGCATCGAAGCCTTCGACGGGCCCGCATTGTGCAAGATCAAGCGCCTTGCCCTGCGGGATGCCTTCGGCGATGTCGAATACGACGATATCGCCAAGTTCCTTGGTGGCCGCAAGGTGGGCCAGCGTGCCGCCGATCTGTCCAGCGCCGATAAGGGCAATCTTGGGTCGTGCCATGGGTCCGGTCTCCCGTTCTGGTGTGAGTCGGCGCATGGGGTAGCCCCTTCGTCCGAGTCTGGCAAGCACTGCGTCGGGGTCATTGTATACAATTGTGTGCGGCAAAATCGGCAAAGGGCTGGAAGGCCCGCCCTGATTGCGCTAACCCTTGCCCGGCAGCGAGGGGCAAGAATGGAAAGCGTCAGCTTCTGGGGGCTTGCACTGCTGGCCAGCATGCTGGTCGGCATGGGCAAGGGCGGTCTGCCCGTGGTAGGGATGATGAGCGTGCCGGTCCTGTCGCTGGTGATGTCGCCGGTCATGGCGGCGGGCTTGCTGCTGCCGGTCTATGTGGTTTCCGACATGTTCGGGCTTTACGCCTATCGCCATGCCTACAACGGAAGGGTACTGGCCATCATTGTGCCGGGAATGGTGCTGGGGGTCGCGCTAGGCTGGGCGACGGCGCATCTGGTCTCCGAACGCGCGGTGACGGCGCTTGTCGGGATGATCGGGGTGGTTTTTGCGCTGAACGCCCTGTTGCGCCGCACCCCCGAAGGCCCGCCCCTGAAGGCCCGGGTGGCGCCGGGGATCGTCTGGGGCTGCATTGCCGGCTTTACCAGTTTTGTCAGCCATACCGGCGGGCCGCCCTATCAGGTCTATACCCTGCCACTGAAGATGACGAAGACCGTCTTTGCCGGCACATCGACCATCGCCTTCGCCATCATCAATATTGTCAAGCTGGTGCCCTATTACGCCCTTGGGCAGTTGAACCCTGCCAATCTGAAGGTAGCACTGGTTCTGATGCCGTCTGCCGCCCTTGCGGTCTTTGCCGGGGTGCGGCTGGTGCGGTGGCTGCCCGAACGGCTGTTCTTTCAGGTCATCACCTGGGCGCTTCTGGGCCTGTCGCTGAAACTGATCCGGGACGGGCTGGCAGGTTAGGCGCGTTCACCCCGGGCGGACAGGTCTTCTGCCATTTCCTCGTAGGCCAGACCAGAAGCCACAAGGCGCATGATGCCATTGGGCAAGGTGACGGTGATCGTCAAGCTGCCGGTCTTGTCCGAGGCGAAGATCTCCATCACCGCATCGTTGCCGGCGATGCCCAGCCCGCGCCGGGTTTCGCCATAGCGTTTCGCAAGTCGGGCAATCACTGCATCGCGCGGGCCGCATCGGGGGCTTTCGGCCATGGCCTGTGTGGCAAGGATCAGTCCGGCAAAGCCCAGCGAAAGGGCAAAAAGCTGCATGGTCATGGTCTGCCTTTCCGGGCTTCGGGCCCTGTTGATGTGTCAGATCGTGCCGGGCGGGGGGGGTGGTGCCCGCTTTGACTGGCTGATCGCGTGATGCTGTCGATGGCCTGCGCAAAATCCGTTAACGGCGCGCCCCTGCCTTGATGCTGCAATGCGGCAAATTTCTCCTTGCGGTTTGTGATGTTTCGGTGGTTTCTGGCGCAAGATTATTGCTTGAGGACGAATCATGCCCCAGCCCGTGCGCCCCTATCGGTCGGTCCTTTACATCCCCGGATCGCGCGAAAGGGCATTGGAAAAGGCGCGGACGCTGGCAGCCGATGCCATCATCTTTGATCTGGAAGATGCCGTAGCCCCCGATGAAAAGGTCGCGGCCCGCAGCATTTTGGCACAGGCCTTGCAGGATGATTATGGCGCAAGAGTCCGGATCGTTCGGGTCAATGCGCTGGAAACTGAATGGGGCCGGCAGGATGTGCAGGCTTTTGCCGATCACCCGGGGGTGGATGCGCTGCTTATCCCCAAGGTGAACAGTGCTGCCGATCTGGACGCGGTGGCCCGTCTTGCCCCGGCCAAGCCCTTGTGGGCGATGATGGAAACCGCCCTTGGCATGCTGAATGCAGGCCAGATTGCTGCCCATCCGGCATTGCAGGGCATGGTGATGGGCACCAATGATCTGGCCAAGGAACTGGGCAGCCGTTTCCGCCCTGACCGGCTGCCGCTACAGGCCGGGCTTGGCCTGTGCCTGCTGGCGGCCCGGGCCTGTGGAAGGGTGATTGTGGATGGCGTCTACAACGCCTTCAAGGATGACGAAGGCCTGCGCGCAGAATGCGAACAGGGCCGCGACATGGGCTTTGATGGCAAGACGCTGATCCACCCGCTGCAACTGGACATCGCCAATGCCGCCTTCGCCCCCTCGATGGCCGAGGTGGAACTGGCCCGCCGCCAGATCGAGGCTTATGACGCGGCCCTTGCTCAGGGGCAGGCGGTTGCGGTGGTGGATGGAAAGATCGTCGAGAATCTGCATGTCGTGACAGCCAAGGCCGTGCTTGCGAAGGCCGAGGCGATTGCGGCCCTGATCGATTGAGGCCATGGTGCCGGCAAACAGTCGGAGGTGATCGATGACTTTGCTTGTTCTTGGCGTGGCGCTGTGGTGGGGCGCGCATCTTTTCAAGCGTGTGGCGCCAGAGGCGCGGGCGCGGATGGGGAATGCCGGCAAGGGGCTGGTGGCGGTGGCGCTGCTTCTGTCGGTCGTGCTGATGTATGTCGGCTACGGCCAGGCCGATGGCCCGGTCTGGTGGGGTCGCAACCCCGCGCTGGTGGGGATCAACAACCTGCTGATGGTGCTGGCGGTCTATTTCTATGCGGCCGACGGGGCAAAGACTTGGCTGGCCCGCAAGGTGCGCCACCCGCAACTGACCGGTTTCAAGATTTGGGCCGTTGCGCACCTTCTTGTAAATGGCGATCTGGCAAGCTTTGTGCTGTTCGGCGGGCTTCTGGCATGGGCCGTGGTCACGGTCATCGTCCTGAACCGCGCACAGCCGGAATGGACCCCGCCCACCCCCCGCCCCGTGCAAAAGGAATTCGTGGCCA
>JALQTL010000033.1 GCA_023260935.1 Paracoccaceae bacterium | reverse complement strand
CATCCAGCGTGGTGGCGCCGATGCGGCCAAGATCGATGTCGGCCGCGTCGGAAATGCGGTATTCGGTGATCTCGGTCGTGCGCCGGAACATGGCCTCGGTCACCGCCTCGGGCGCCGGGCCGCCATTGGCCATGTTGAACTTGACCCCGAAATCCTCGGTCGGGCCACCGGGGTTGTGGCTGGCCGACAGGATGATGCCGCCATCCGTGCCATAGAGCCGGATCAGATGGCTGGCAGCCGGCGTGGACAGGATCGCCCCCTGCCCCACAATCATGCGCGCAACCCCGTTCGCCGCGGCCATCCGCAAGATCACCTGTGCTGCCCGATCGTTGAAATATCGCCCGTCGCCGCCCAGCACGAAGGTTTTGTCCTTGGCCCCGATCACATCAAAGATCGACTGGACGAAATTCTCCAGAAAATGCTTCCCCATGAAAATGCGGGTTTTCTTGCGCAGTCCGCTGGTGCCCGGCTTTTGTCCGGCGATGGGTGTGGTCGAAACGGTGGAAATCATCCTTTCCCTCCCTTGGGAAGCCCCTCGGCGGGGGCGGAACGCAGCAAAAGAACAGATTGGGCCGGAAGGTGCCGCGGCGGCGGGCCCTGCGTCAAATCGGGACGCGTGGTATCCAGAACCAGTTGCCAGCGCGCCGTATCGGGCAGGGTCAGCGCAGATTCCGGCCCGGCATTCAGGTAAAGCAAAACGGCCCCCGGTCCGGCATCGCCGCCTTCGGCCGCCATCCGAAGCTCCAGCCCAAGGGCACGAAACGCCGGATCATGCCAGTCATGGGCATGGGGCTCGCTGCCATCGGCCTTGCGCCAGATCACATCCCTCAGCCCGTCTGCCGCACGCCTTCTGGCGTGCAGGAAGCGCCGCTGGCGCAGTTGCGGATGATCCCGGCGCAGCTGTGCCAGCCGCCCGACAAAATCCGCAAGCGCCTTGTCCGCCCTTTCCCAATCCAGCCAGGTGGTTTCATTATCCTGCGCATAGGCGTTGTTGTTGCCGCCCTGGCTGTGGCCAATCTCATCCCCCGCCAGCAGCATCGGCACCCCTTGCGCCAGCATCAGCGTGGCCAGCAGATTGCGCTTGCGCAAGGCCCGCGCGGCAAGGATGCCGGGGTCATCGGTCGGGCCTTCCACCCCCAGATTATCGGCATGATTTTCGTGGTGGCCGTCCCGGTTGTCTTCGCCATTGGCCCAGTTGCGCTTGACCGTGTAGCTGACCAGATCCTCCAGGGTAAACCCGTCATGGGCGGTGATGAAATTGACCGATGACGTGGCACTGCGACCCGAATGATCGAACCTGTCGGCACTGCCCAGCAGCCGGCGGGCCAGATCGCCCGTCATTCCCGGATCGCCCTTCCAGAACCGCCGAACCCCATCGCGGAACTGGTCGTTCCATTCATGGAAGGGGTGCGGATAGCCGCCAAGCTGATAGCCCCCCGGCCCGATATCCCAGGGTTCGGCAATCAGCTTCACGCGGCTCAGCACCGGGTCTTGCCGGATCGCGTCAAAGAATCCGCCGTTCGGATCAAAACCATGCGGTTCGCGCCCCAGCACAGTGGCAAGGTCAAAGCGGAACCCGTCGACATGGCAATGCTCCACCCAGTAGCGCAGGCTGTCCATCACCATCCGAAGCACCATCGGGTGCGTCAGGTTCAGTGTATTGCCGGTGCCGGTATCATTCACATAATTCCGCCCGCCATCGGCCAGCCGGTAATAGCTGGCGTTGTCCAGCCCGCGAAAGGACAGCGTGGGGCCGAACTGGTCGCCCTCTCCGCTGTGGTTGTAGACGACGTCCAGAATGACTTCGATCCCGGCCACATGCAGGCGGCGCACCATCGTCTGGAACTCCCACAGCGCGCCCTTCGACATGTAGCGCGGCTCGGGCGCAAAGAAGGCCAGCGTGTTGTAGCCCCAGTGATTGCGCAGGCCCTTTGCCACCAGAAAGCGATCATCGACAAAGGCTTGCACCGGCAAAAGCTCAATCGCGGTAATGCCCAGCCGGTGCAGATGATCGATCATCGGGTCCGAGGCGAGGCCAAGATAGGTACCGCGCAGGCCTTTTTCGATGCCGCCATGACGCTGGGTCAGTGCCTTCACATGCGCCTCAAGGATCACGCTTTCACAACGCGGATGGCGCGGCGCCTTGTCATCGCCCCAGGCAAAGGACGGGTCCGTGACCACCGCCTTCGGCACGGCAAAGGCACTGTCCCGCGTGTCATAGGAAAGATCGGCCCGCGGCGAGCCGATCTTGTAGCCCATCAGCGCATCCGACCAGCGCAGCCGCCCCTCCAGCGCCCGCGCATAGGGGTCCAGCAACAGTTTGTGCGGATTGAAGCGGTGCCCCTGTTCGGGCGCATAGGGCCCATGGGCACGAAAGCCATAAACCGTGCCAAAGGTCAGCCCGCCCAGATGCATGTGCCAGATATCGCCATCACGTTCGCGAAAGGGCACCCGGGCCAGTTCCTTGCGACCGTCAGGCGAAAAGAGGCACAGCTCGATCATCTCGGCATGGGCGGAAAAGACGGCGAAATTCACCCCCTCGCCGTCAAAGCTTGCCCCCATCGGCCAGGGCCGCCCCGGCCCGATCGCATGGCCCGACAGGCGGACCGGCGGCGGCATGCGCCCGGGTGTCACTGCGCCAGTTCCCCGTAAAGCGCGGCATAGGCCGCGGCCGAGCTTTCCCAGCCCACCGGATGCGTCATCGCATTCCTCTGCATCCGGGCCCATGTCTTGCGGTCGGCATGCAGCGCCACCAGGCGAAGCAGCGCCTGGCGCAGCGCCAGCGCATCGGTCGGGTAAAAGACGATGCCCGTCGCGGCCCCCGCGGCCAGCGTGGCAGGGCTCGCCCCGATCACCGTATCGGCCAAGCCCCCCGTGGCCGCCACCACCGGCAGCGCGCCATAGCGCAGGCCATACATCTGCGTCAGCCCGCAAGGCTCGAAACGAGAGGGCACCAACACCGCATCCGCCCCCGAAAACAGCCGGTGGCTCAGCCCCTCGTCATAGCCGATGCGCACTGCCACCCGGCCGGGATGGACCGCCGCCAGTGCCCGCATCGCCCCTTCCAGCGCAGGCTCGCCCGACCCCAGCACGATCAGCCCGCCACCCTGCGACAGAAATTCAGGCACGGCTTCGGGTAAAAGGTCGATCCCCTTCTGATCCGTCAACCGGCTGACGACTATGGCCAGCGGCCCCGGCACCTCCACCCCGAATTCGGCGCAAACCGCTGCCCGCGCGACCGCCTTGCCGGCCATGGACCCGGCCGAAAACGCCACCGGCTCGGCCTCGGGGTTCCAGACGCCGGTATCCACCCCGTTCAGGATGCCCGACACCTGCCCCGCCCGCGCCGCGATCACGCCCTCAAGCCCCATCCCGAACTCGGGCCGCATCAACTCCTGCGCATAGGTGGGCGACACGGTCGTGATCCGGTCCGCCGTCACCAGCCCGGCCTTCAGGCTGGACAGATTGCCGTAGTATTCCAGCGCCCCGGGGTGGAACTGCGCCGCCGGCAGGCGCAACTCGGACAGAAGCGCGGCACTGGCCCAGCCCTGAAAGGCGATGTTGTGAATGGTCAGCACCGACCCCGTGCGCGCATCATCCCCGCCCTGATAGGCCAGGTAGGCCGGGGCCAGCCCCGCCTGCCAGTCATGCGCATGCAGGACATCGGGCATCCATCCTGCCACCCCCTCGCGCGCCAGTGCCGCCCCCACCCAGGACAGTGCTGCAAAACGCTGAGGATTATCCCACCAGTCGCCATTCGGCCCCGCATAGGGGCCGCCCTCCCGGTCATAAAGATGCGGCGCGTCCAGAAGCAGCAGGTCAATCCCTTCCAGCCGCCCCGCCAGAACCCGCCCCGGCCCGCCGAACAGCAGGCTCTCCGCCCAGACCTCGGTCATCTCCGCCAGCCGGGGGATCAGGCCGCGATAAGCAGGCATCAGCACCCGCATCTCCCACCCCTGCCTGGCCAGCGCCGCCGGCAAGGCCCCCACCACATCGGCCAGGCCCCCGGTCTTGATGAAGGGCACGCATTCCGACGCAACCGAAAGCACCTTGCCCGCCATGACCCCTGCTCCTTGCACCTTTTGCAAATACTCTCGGGGGGTCCGGGGG
>JALQTL010000017.1 GCA_023260935.1 Paracoccaceae bacterium | reverse complement strand
GCTACATCGGCTGCGGCGTGACCACGGGCATCGGCGCGGTGATCAACACCGCCAAGGTGGAAATCGGCGCCAAGGCCGTGGTCTTCGGGCTGGGCGGCATTGGCCTGAACGTCATTCAGGGCCTGCGGCTGGCCGGCGCCGACATGATCATCGGCGTCGATGTCAACAACGACAAGAAGGCTTGGGGCGAACGCTTCGGGATGACCCATTTCGTCAACCCGACCGAGATCGACGGCGATATCGTGGCGCATCTGGTCAACATGACGAAGACCCCCTTCGACCAGATCGGCGGGGCCGATTACAGCTTTGACTGCACCGGCAACGTCAAGGTGATGCGCGCGGCCCTTGAATGCACCCACCGCGGCTGGGGCCAGTCGATCATCATCGGCGTGGCACCGGCCGGGGCCACCATCGAAACCCGCCCCTTCCAGCTTGTCACCGGGCGCATCTGGAAAGGCACCGCCTTTGGCGGCGCCCGTGGCCGCACCGATGTGCCCAAGATCGTGGACTGGTACATGGAGGGCAAGATCGAGATCGACCCGATGATCACCCACACGCTGAAGCTGGAAGACATCAACAAGGGGTTCGATCTGATGCACGCCGGCGAATCCATCCGGTCTGTCGTGGTGTATTGATGAAGATTGGGGGGGGCGCCAGGCCCCCCCCTTTTTCACATCCCCGGATCGACCGGTTCCACCACCGGGCCGCCGCCCTCTTTCCAGTCCTTGAAGCCACCAAGGTTGTAGACCTGGGTATACCCCATGTCCTTCAACAGCTTGCCCGCAAGTGCCGCCCGCCCGCCCGAGGCGCAGTGCAGCACCACGGGACGGTCTTTCTGCATCTGCGGATCATGGAAGGGCGAGGCAGGATCGGCGCGGAACTCCAGCATGCCGCGGGGAATGTGGTGCGACCCTTCGGCCCGCCCCATCTTTTCCAGTTCCGGCGCATCGCGGATATCCAGAAGCAGCGCGCCCGCTTCGGTGATCAGGCGCTGCGCTTCGGCCGCGTCCACGCGCGGCACAACGGCATGGGCTGCGGCCAGCATGTCCTGGACGGTCAGTGTCATGGAAATAGCCTCCGTTCCAATGATCGGACCAGACTATGCCGGCGATCATGGCCGCGCAACGCGGATCGGCCTTCCCCCGGTGGCAAGTTTGGGGCAAGAAGAGAAAGAAACAGCGAAGGACACCATGCCCGAAGATACCCGCGCCCCGCGCCTGTGCGTGCTGATCGACGCCGACAACGTCCCGTCATCGCATGCCGAAGCGATCTTTGAAGAGATTGCCTCGCTGGGCGAAGCCTCGGTCCGCCGCATCTATGGCGACTGGTCGGCGCAGCGCCTTGCCGGCTGGGCCAAGAAGGTGGCGGCCCTTGGACTTGTGGCGGATCAGCAGTTTTCCAATACCAAGGGAAAGAACGCATCCGACATCGGGCTGGTCATCGCGGCCATGGATTTCCTGCATTCGGGCCTGTTCGATGGCTTTGTGCTGGTGTCGTCAGACAGTGATTTCACCCGCCTGGCCGCGCGGATCCGCGAACAGGGTCTGGATGTCTATGGCATTGGCGAAAAGAAGACACCCGAGGCCTTCCGCATGGCCTGCAAGCGGTTCATCTATGTCGAAAACCTTGGGGGCGCAGAGCCCGAGGAACCGCAGCCCAGACCGACCCGGGGCGAACCCGAGGCGCCTGTCCGTGGCAATGCCAAGGATGCCCCGACAAAGGCCATTCCGTTGATCGTGGCGGCCATGCGGGCGATCGATCCGGATGGCGAATGGTATACGCTGGGCCCCTTGGGCCAGTTCATCACGCAAGCCAACCCCGATTTCGACACCCGCACCTATGGCGTGGCCAAGCTGTCGGATCTGGTGCGCAAGCTGCCCCGGTTCGAACTGCGCCATGGCCCCGGCGGTCAGTTGGAACTGCGCGACCTGTCCTGACCCGGGATCGGTGCGCCGGTGCAGGGCAAGCCTGCGCGGATGCCCCTGTTCGCAACGGCCCGGCATGCCTATCTTCGGCGCAAAGGAGAGCATGATGACGCAGCCCGTTTCCCTTGGACTTGATACCTTTGGCGATGTGACGCGCAAGGCCGACGGCAGCCTGATGCCCATGGATCAGGTCTTGCGCGACGTGGTGGAACAGGCGGTTCTGGCCGATGAGGCCGGGATCGATTTCATCGGTCTGGGCGAACATCACCGCGACGATTTCGCCATTTCCGCGCCCGAGATCGTGCTGGCCGCCATCGCAGGGCAGACCCGCCGCATCCATCTGGGCACCGCCGTCACCGTGCTGTCGTCGGATGATCCGGTGCGCGTGTTCCAGCGGTTTTCCACGCTGAACGCGGTGTCGAACGGCCGGGCCGAGGCCATTCTGGGCCGTGGCTCATTTACCGAAAGCTATGCGCTTTTCGGCCATGACTTGCAGGATTACGACCAGCTGTTCGAAGAAAAGCTGGATCTTTTCGCCCGGCTCTTGCGCGAGGCGAAGGTCACATGGTCGGGCCGGACGCGGGCGCCATTGAAGAACCAGCGGGTTTATCCGCTGCTGGGGAATGGCGGGCTGACCACATGGGTCGGTGTAGGGGGCAGCCCCGAATCCGTGGTGCGCGTGGTACGGCAGGACTTGCAGCTGATGCTGGCCATCATCGGCGGCGATCCGCAGCGCTTTGTTCCCTATGTCGATCTTTATCATCGCGCGGTGGACCAGATGGGCCAGACCGCCCGGCCCATCGGCGTGCATTCGCCCGGCTTCGTGGCCGAAACCGACGAGTCCGCGCAGGAACAGCTTTGGCCGCATTACCGCGAGATGTTCGGCCGCATCGGGCGCGAACGCGGCTGGCCACCGGTCACGAAAGACCGCTATCTGGCCGAAATCAGGCATGGCTCGCTTTATGTGGGCAGCCCGGAAACGGTGGCGCGCAAGATTGCGGCCACGGTGCGGACGCTGAAGATCCAGCGGTTCGACATGAAATACGCAACCGGCCCGCAGCCCCATGCCGAGTTGATGGAATGTATCCGGCTTTACGGCGAAAAGGTCATTCCCATGGTGCGCGACCTGCTGGCATCGGACCGCGTCGCGGCCTGAGGCGGGTACGGGCGGCTTCGGTGGGCGCCTCCGGCGGGAGTATTTCAGAAAGGTGCAATCAGGGCGCCGGTGTGAGCCAGGGCCGCAGCAAGGCCATGGGATGCGCCCGCAGCGTCAGCCGCAGGGCGACGTAATCCTCGACCACCGCCTCGCCCATGGTCATGGCCCGGAACTGCACCTGCGGTTCGGGGATCATCTCTCCGTCCATGTCTTGCGCGAACAGCGGCAGGGGCGCGGCCCCGCAAAGCGCCTTTGCCTGCCACAGGGCCTGCCGCCGGTCGATGCCAAGGCCGGCAAAGCAATCCGCCTCGGCCAGCCGGGCAACCGTGGCAGGCCCCACCCCCGCACGGCGCCAGACATCGGCCAGTTCGCGGTAACCATTGCCGCGGGCGGCGGCGATCCAATGCGCCTCTTCCTCGGCCAGCCCCTTGATCTGGCGGAACCCCAGACGCAGGCACAGGCCCCTGTCACGTTCCTCCATCACATTGTCCCACTGGCTGGCGTTGATGCAGGGCGGCAGCACGATGACCCCGTGTTCGCGCGCATCGCGCACGATCTGGGCCGGGGCATAGAAGCCCATCGGCTGCGCATTCAGCAGCGCGCAGGCAAAGATGCCGGGATGATGCCGCTTCAGCCAGGCGCTGGCATAGACCAGATGCGCGAAGCTGGCGGCGTGGCTTTCGGGAAAGCCATAGCTGCCAAAGCCTTCGATCTGGGCAAAGCAGCGGGTGGCGAAATCATCGTCATAGCCATTGTCGCGCATGCCTTGCAGGAAACGGTCGCGCAATTCACTGACATTGCCGTGTTTCTTGAAGGTGGCCAGCGACCGGCGCAGGCGATCCGCCTCTTCAGGCGAAAATCCGGCGCCGACAATCGCGATCTGCATCGCCTGTTCCTGAAACAGCGGCACCCCCAAGGTCTTGCCCAGCACAGCGCCAAGCGCATCGGACGGGAAACTGACCTGTTCCTGCCCGTTACGGCGGCGCAGATAGGGATGCACCATATCGCCCTGAATGGGGCCGGGGCGGATGATCGCCACCTGAATGACCAGATCATAGAACTTGCGAGGCCGCATCCGGGGCAGAAAGTTCATCTGCGCCCGGCTTTCCACCTGAAACACCCCCAGACTGTCGGCCCGGCACAGCATGTCATAGGTCTGCGGATCTTCGGGCGGCAGGCTGGCCAGATCCAGCCGCTGATCATGGTGCCTTGCCACCAGATCAAAGGCCTTGCGGATGCAGGTCAGCATGCCAAGGGCCAGGATATCGACCTTCAGGATGCCCAGCGTATCGATATCGTCCTTGTCCCAGCAAATGACCGTGCGGTCGGCCATTGTGGCATTCTCGACCGGCACCAGTTCGTCCAGCCGCCCTTCGGTGATGACGAAACCACCGACATGCTGGGAAAGATGGCGGGGAAAGCCCTGGATCTCCTCGACCAGGCGCAGGGTCTGTATCAGAAGGCGGTCGGCCGGGTCCAGCCCGATTTCGGCCAGCCGCGCCTCGGTAATGGCTTTCGGCCCGCCAAAGCCCCAGATCTGGCTGGACAGCGCGGAAAGCGTGTCTTCGGTCAGCCCCATCGCCGCCCCCACCTCGCGCACCGCGCGCTTGCCACGGTAATGGATGACCGTGGCGCAAAGCCCGGCGCGGTGGCGGCCGTATTTCTGATAGATGTGCTGAATCACCTCTTCCCGGCGTTCATGTTCGAAATCCACGTCGATGTCGGGGGGTTCGCCCCGCGCCTCGCTGACGAAGCGTTCGAACACCATCGTGCCCACCTCGGGCGAGACAGAGGTGACGCCAAGCGCATAGCACACCACCGAATTCGCCGCCGACCCGCGCCCCTGACACAGGATGTTCTGTGACCGCGCGAAGGCCACGATGTCATGCACGGTCAGGAAATAGGGTTCGTATTTCAGCTTGCCGATCAGGGCCAGCTCATGCGCCATCTGGCGTTGCACCTTTTCAGGCACGCCCTGCGGATAGCGCCAGCGCAGCCCTTCGCCCGCCAGCCGGGCCAGCCGGGCGGCGGGCGTTTCGCCGGAGGTGATCTCGGACGGGTATTCATAACGCAACTCATCCAGCGAAAAGGCCGCCCGCGCGGCCACCCGTTCCGTATGGGCCAGCGCCGCAGGATGGGCGGCAAAAAGACGGGCCATCTCATCCCCCCGGCGCAGGCGCTGTTCGCCATGTGGCAGGCTGGCCCGCCCCAGATCAACCACCCGCTGCCCGGTACGGATGGCGGTCAGCACATCGGCCAGACGGCGGCGCGCGGGGTGGTGCATCATCGGCAGGGCCGAGGCGAGAGCGGGCAGGCCCAGCCGGGCGGCAAGGGCGGCATGACGCGCCATCCGCGCCGCATCCTGCCCGTCATACTGGGGCGCCAAGACAAGGCTGCACTGCCCGGGAAACTGCCGCGCCAGACGCTCTGCCCGGCGGACCCAGCCCCCCGAACGAAGCGGGGGCGCCACAGGGGTCAGCCGCTGGCCGGGTGGGTGCAGCAAAAGCTCCTGCCCCGCGCCCCAGTCCAGCAGATCCTCCAGCCCCAGATCGCAGCTGCCCTTTGCGCCCCGGGTTCGCCCGATGGTCAAAAGCCGGCACAGGCGGCCCCAGCCTGCCCGGTCGCGCGGCAGGGCGGTCACGGCAAGACCGTCACGCAGTAAAAGCCGTGCCCCCGGCACAAGGCGCGGGGCATGGCCCGTGTCGCGCCGCAACTCGCGCGCCTTCTGATGCGCCCGCACGACCCCGGCGACCGAGTTTTCATCGGTGATCGCAAGGGTGGACAGCCCCGCCTGATGCGCGGCCAGCATCATCTCCTCGGGGTGCGACGCCCCGGTGAGGAAGGTAAAGTTGGTCAGGACGCAAAGCTCGGCAGCGGGCATGGCGACATCTTGAACAAAACAAGAACAAACCTAGCGCGACGCAGCCGGGACTTCCAGTGCCGAAGCCACGGATCAGGCGCCGAAGCGGCCCTGCCAGCAGGGTTGCAGATCGCCCGGCAGGGGCCGCGCGGCAAAGACCGCCCGCGCAATTGCCCGCGCAAGGCAAGTGGCCGCGGCGTGGCCGATCTGAAAGGTATCGCGCAGCGGGTCTTCCATCACCCTTGCGCCAGTGGCCGCGGCAAAGACCAGATCGCCGTCCAGCGGCGTATGGCTGGGCACGATGGCCCGCGCCATCCCGTCATGCGCGGCCGTGGCCATGCGCTGCGCCTGCGCCTGTGTCAGCGCCGCATCGGTGGCGACGATGGCAATCGTCGTGGCCTCGCCCATCCGCTTGCGCGGCAGCGGGGCATCCGCGGGGGGCGCCGCGGGGGCCGGGCCAAGGCCACCGAATTCATTCCCCTCTTCCCATGGCGCGGCCCAGAACCGCGGCCCATCGCCCACGGTGACGGACCCCAGCGCATTGACCGCCACCAACGCGCCCACCGTCAGCCCCGATGGCAACACCGCCGAGGCCGACCCCAGCCCACCCTTCAGCGTGCCGGTGGCCGCGCCATAGCCAGCCCCCGCCGTGCCAAGGGAAAAGTCCTGCCCCAGCGCCAGAAAGGCCCGGCGCCCCAGATCGTGATAGGGGTTGCGCGACCACCGCTTGTCACCACCATTCAACAGATCGAACAGGATCGCGCCGGGCACGATAGGCACCCGCTGGTCGCCCACCAGAAAGCCGCGCCCCGCCGCCCGCAGCGCATCGGCCACGCCCGAACAGGCATCCAGACCAAAGGCCGACCCGCCCGCCAATACCAGCGCATCCACCTCTTGCACCAGCTTGTCGGGGGCCAGCAGATCGGTTTCCCGCGTGCCGGGGGCCCCGCCCATCACCTGCACCGCCGCCGTGAAGGGCCGGTCTGCCGCCAGCACGCTGACACCGGACCGAAGGCTTGCGTCTTCGGCATGGCCGACCCGAAGGCCAGCGACATCGGTGATCAGGTTACGCGGCCCCGGTCGCATGGCGGTTCTTTCCCTTCAGGCCCGCCAGCAGGCCCCAGATTGGCCGACAGGTCAAGCCAGCCGCAACGCTGCGCAAGGGGTTGGGGCGGGGTTTCCGTGGGCACCGCATCCACAACCCGGAATTTCAGCGATTGCCGCATGTTCCAGCGTTCCCGCATCAGATGCAGGCCTGACCGGCTGATCTTTGTCACCGGCGTCTGGACCGGCAGGAATTCGGCCCATTTGCGCTGCATACGCCGATAACCATCGGTGAAATCCGCCCCAAGTCCCTTGTCGAAACGATCATTGTGAATGCAGGGCAGACCCAGCGCATAGGCCCCCATCCCGGCCTTGCGCGCCTGACAGACGATATCGGTGCCATAGAAATGCCAGCCCGGCATCGCCTCGTCGAACCGCAGGCCCGAGGCGCGGCGGATCACGATCAGCATTTCGTCAAGGCTTTGCACGGGTTCGGGCTGCATCGGCACCCGACCCACGATCTGACCAAGGGACGAGGTCCAGACCGGCCCCCACTGGCGGTAATCAGGCGCCACACCAAAGGCGCCCGCCACAGCCCAGGCCGGGTCGATCCGCTCCAGTTCGTCCAGCCGCTGATGCAGCAGCGCCAGCCACCCCCGCGGCAACCAGACATCGTGGTGCAGCAGCACAAGAATATCGTCCTGCGCGGCATCCAGCAGCCGATTGCCGGCCAGCGTGGCCGAAGGGGCATTGCGTTGCACATCCAGCCGGGCACCCGCCAGCAGATCGGGCGAGGCGGCCAGATTGGCCGCCAGAACCGCGTCATTGTTGCTGGCACAGCCAAAGCCAATGCTGCGCACCATCAGACGCCCCCCCCTCTGCTGGCAAAAAGCTCTGTCAGCACCTCGGCCTCGTGGTCGACGTCATGCTGGCGCAGCACGCGCTGACGCGCGGCGCGGCCCATCTCCTCCAGACCTTCGGATGGCAAGGCGGCCATGCTGCGGATCGCCCCCGCAAGGGCCGCCGGATCGCCCGAAGGCACCAGCCAGCCCACATCGGGCGTCACCAGTTCCGGCACGCCGGCGATGGCCGTAGCGATCACCGGGCGGCCGGCCGCCATCGCCTCCATGATCACCATCGGCAAGCCTTCGGCAACAGAGGGCAGGATAAGCGCCTGCGCCGCCGCCAGCGCGCCATGCACCCGCGCTTCATCCAGCCAGCCCGCAAGGCGGACCCTGTCCTGCAAGCCCAGCGCGGCAATCTGGCCTTCGATCTGGGGCCGCAACTCGCCATCGCCCACCAGTGTCAGGGTCAGCCCGGGCAGATCGGGTGCCACCATGGCAATCGCATCGATCAGCAGGCCAAAGCGCTTTTGTTCGGACAGGCGACCGATGGCCACCAGATGCGGGCCCCCTTCGGGCAGGCGGGCCGGATCGGGAAAGCGCCAGGGTTCGATGCCGCAACGCACAACATGGATGCGTCGCCATGTCTGGGGCCGCGACCAGCGCATCAACTGCCCCCGCCCGAAGCTGGAAATTCCAACGACAAAGCGCGCGCGATCCGCCTTTTCGCCCAGCGACAGGGCGCGCGGCGCATCGAATTCTTCCGGCCCATGGACCGTGAAGGAATAGCCCGCACCGCCCATTTCGGCCGCCAGCATCGGCACGGTTGTGCTGTTGGTGCCGAAATGAGCATGCACATGCGACAGCCGCAGGTCATGGCAGCGCCGGGCCAGATGGGCCGCTTCAAGCAGATAGACCATATGGCGCAGCACCCCGCCCGTGCCCGGCACCCCGCCCGCCCCGCGCCGCCCGCATTCCACCGCCAGCCGCAGCGCCCGAAACGCCCCCCTCGGGCGCCGGACCATCCAGCCCAGGGCGGGCAAAAGCAGCGGCCGAAGGCCATGCTGCAACACATGTTCCGTGCGGCTGTCTTCGGAAATATCTGCCGGATCGACCAGCGTTTCGCGGGCCGACCGCAGGGCAAAGCGATGCACCTGCCAGCCCAACCGCTCCAGCGCCTGAATTTCCCGCCGGATGAAGGTATGCGATCCCCGCGGATAGGTATTGACGAAATAGGCGATCTTCACAGACGGGTTACTCCACGCGCGGGCCGGCAAAGGCCGCGGGTCGCAGGATCATGTCAGTTCACGCCGGATGCAAGGGGCCAGACCGCAAATGGCCTTCGCACCAGCCGCCTTCAGGCCCCCTTCTTTCCGGTCAGCACCCCGGGCGACACCGCCCGAACCCGTCACGGCCCCGAATCGGCGCTGTGGTGGCCCGGCACCGGCCCACCCGTTCTGGCCCGGATCGCGGATCGAGGGACGGCGTTGCCCAAACTTCGCCAAAGAATCAGCCAGCGAATACAGAAAGGTGGCGAAATCCCCGGTGACTGTGCAAAAAATTGTCACCGAACCTGAATTAAATCTGAAAAATGCCACAGAAATGTCTAAAGTAATTCGGGGG
>JALQTL010000387.1 GCA_023260935.1 Paracoccaceae bacterium | reverse complement strand
CCGCGCCGCAGGAAGGTGGCGCCCCAGATCGCCGGGATCAGCAGGTCGCGCAGCAGAAGGGCGGGCACATCGCGCGGGCCGATCGGCCAGCCTGCTGCCTTTGCCACCAACACCTCGGCCAGATACCAAAGCCCCAGAAAGCCCGCGATCAGCGCCAGGTCGCCCCCGGTCAGCGCCAGCCCCGCCGTCACCATCAGCGTGGGCACCACCGAACCGTTCAGGATCTCGGCCGCAAACAGCCCGGCAAACCCGTCACGCCGGACCCTGCTCCAGCGCAATTGCCGATCCCAGACCTGCGCAAGGCTGCGCTTTCCGATGGGCTGGGCAAAGGGCAGATGCGTCAGCGTCACCTCGCGCCCCATCGCGCGGATGGCCTTGGTCGCGGCCACATCCTCGGCAAGGCTGGCGCCCAAGGCCCGCAATCCACCGGCATGTTCCAGAAGCGGCTTGTTGAAGAACAGCGTCTTTCCCTGCGCAAAGGCAGGCCCCAGACTGGCCACCGCATGCTGCAACAGCGCCTGGTTGGAATTCAGGAACGCGCATTCCAGACGCCCGCCAAGGTTCATGGGGCGTGTGCCCGTCGGCGGAGAGGAGACAAGCCCCGTCGCCGGGCCCCATGCCGCCACGACCCGGCTCAGGTAATCAGGCGGCAGCAACAGGTTGCTGTCCGTCATGCAGACCCAGTCGCCCGCCGCCGCCTGCCAGCCCTTCCAGACATTGTTCAGCTTCGGGTTGGTGGTGATCCGGTCCAGCCCCACCAGAAGCCGGGCCCTGACCCCCGGATGCTCGGCCATCAGCCGGCGCACCAGCGCCACCGCCGGGTCCGCCTCGGACGGGGCACAGAAGATGATCTCGTATTGCGGATAGTCCTGCGCAAAGGAAGATCGCAGCGTCTCGGCGTCAAAGGCATCCACCCCGCAAACCGGGCGCAGCAGGGTCACAAAAGGTTGCCCGATCAGCCCCTGTTCCGGTGCCCTTTGCCGCAGCCGTGCCAGATACAGGGCCGCCGCCCCCAGATGCGCGGCCAGTATCACCAGCGCAAGCGTCAACAAACCCGTCCCGATCATCCCGCTTCTCCCTGAAACACAAGCTTCCCCGCCGGTTCTGCCGCCCCGGCCCGATGAACCAGAAGCTGCAAGGCCCCGTCCGGCGCTTCGGCCAGTGCGGTCATGCTGTCGACCCAGTCGCCGCAATTGGCATAGATAAGCCCGCCCAGATCGCGCAGGCGCGCAATGTGGAAATGCCCGCAGATCACCCCGTCGGCCCCCGCCGCCCGGGCCAGCCCGATCAACCGGGTCTCATGCCGGTTGCCGCGATAAAGCAGGGCGTTCACCCCCGACAACAGCGCCTCGATCGTGCTTCTGGTGGGTGCCGAAGACCCCCGCCGCAAGCGGGAAAGCCCCCGGTCCAGACGACGCAGCAGATGGTCGATCCGGCTGCCCAGCCGGGTCATCGCGTGCGACCTGACAGAGCGCGCATCCACCACGTCCCCATGCAGCACCAGAAACCGCCGCCCGTCGGCTGCCAGATGCAGCAGCCGGTCCTGCACCGGCACCTCCAGCCGCCTTGTCGCCGGCGCCCGGCCCGGATCGGGGTCATGGTTGCCGCGCAGGTAATGGATCACCGCCCCCTCGGCCTGCCGCTGGCGCAGATGGTCCAGCACCGCGTCATCTTCCGCTGACCAATGCGGCAAAAGCGGCTGCCAGAGGTCAAGGATATCGCCCGCCAGAACATAGGTCTCTGCCCGGTTTTCCTGTAGAAATGACAGGATCAGGTCAGACCGGCTTCCCAGCGCACCCAGATGCAGGTCGGAAAGAAACAGCGTTCTGTGATGATGGATGGGCCCCGACATCCCTTGCCGCTCCGCTTGCCGCTCAACTGGGGCCGACTATCACTGGCTTCGGCAACACTGGGGTGACGGTTTTGCTGCAAAGCGGCGAAGTTTACCGCCGCCGAAACGGGGCCCGGCCGCACCGAAAACCGTGCCCCATACAGGCTGTGCCGCCTTCATCTTGGCAGAAATACTCTCGGGGGGGCGGGGGGAAAGACAGCCCCCCCGGCCGCCGCCGGTCAGGCGCGCAAGCCGAAAGGGCCCCTTGCGCCCTTCAGCAGGAACCATCACGCGTGCCATGCCGCATGACGAAATCAAATCAGGCCTATCATGGCAAGACGCCCCACCATTCACGATGTTGCCCGCGAGGCGGGCCTCTCTCCGGCCACGGTCGACCGGG
>JALQTL010000386.1 GCA_023260935.1 Paracoccaceae bacterium | reverse complement strand
CGAACTCGTGATTAGTATTGCGATTCTGGCCATCGCCCTTGTAGGCGTGACCCAATTACTTTCTGGAGGACTCGGTCGCAGTGCGGACACGATGCTGGAGAGCCGCACGGTCGCCCTTGCGCAGGCATACCTAGATGAGATCTTGGGTCAAAGGTTTGACGAAAACACAACCTTTACCGAAGCCTTCGCCCTTGCCGACGATGTGCTGTACCAGGGTGTGAAGGGCGTGACCGACCTGATGGTCCGTCCGGGCCTGATCAACCTCGACTTTGCCGACGTCCGCGCGGTGATGGACGAAATGGGCAAGGCGATGATGGGCACCGGCGAAGCCACCGGCGACGATCGGGCCGTGCAGGCTGCGGAAAAGGCCATTGCCAACCCGCTGCTGGATGAAATCAGCCTGAACGGCGCCAAGGGCGTGCTGATCAACATCACTGGCGGCTATGATCTGACCCTGTTCGAACTGGACGAGGCCGCGAACATCATCCGCGAAAAGGTGGATCCCGACGCGAACATCATCGTCGGTTCCACGCTGGACACCGGCATGGAAGGCACGCTGCGGGTATCTGTCGTGGCCACCGGGATCGATGCGACGCAGGCCCGCGCCGAGGCGCCTGTTGCGCGTCGCCCGATGTCGGCTCCGTTGCCCAGCCAGTACAGCGCCCCGGCCGCAGAACCGGTGCGCGAGGCTGCCCCGGCCCCCGCGCCTGTGGCTGCCGCCCCGGTTGCCCCCGCGCCGCAGCCCCAGCAGCCGCAGCTTTTTGAGCCGGCAGTCGAGGCGCAAGCCTTCGACACGGAAGACGAATTTACCAATGATCTGCCCGCGCCGGCCTATCGCCCGCAGCCGGCACCGCAGCCCATGGCGCAGCAGCGCGGCGTGCCGATGTCTGACGACGCCGGGTCTTTCGTCGCTCCGCGTCCCCGGGCGCCGGGAACCCCGTCGCCCGAAGCCTTGGCTCGCTTGCAGGCTGCGGTGTCGAAGGCGCCGTCGACCATGTCGCAGCAGCGCCCCGCCGCCGCCGCACCCGCCCCGCAGCCGCCGGCCCGTCAGCCCCAGCCCGAACCCGCGCAGCGCGCCCGTTTCGGCATCGGCACGCTGATCAACCGCATGGCCGGTGGTGGCCATGCAGAGCCGGCCGAACGCCCGCAGCCCGCGCGTCAGCAGCCCCCCGTCACCGCCTATGATGACGAACAGGAGCTGAGCCCGGATCAGGAGCGGATCGAGATTCCGGCCTTCCTGCGGCGTCAGGCGAACTGACGCAAAGCTGTAACAAATTCAGAAACGCCCCCAGTTTCCGGGGGCGTTTTTGTTTCTTATCAGGGGCTTGGTCTGGGGCGGTGCTGTCACGAAGCGTCACAAAGCGTGAGTTGGCTTTCACCCTTAACACACGTTAATACCTGTGCGACGGGGCGGTTCGGCCGAAAGGCGGCGGCAGCCCGGATGGCTGGAAGGTGCATATTGCAAAATACGCTTAAATCCGCGGCAGTATTCGAAGGACGGGGCCTGCACTCGGGCAAGCCCGTGCGCATGGTTGTGCGCCCCGCTTCTGCTGATTACGGCATCTGGTTCAAGCGCGTGGATGTGCCGCTGCGCGATGCGATGGTTGCTGCCCGCTGGGATCAGGTGGTGCCGTCAAAGCTGTGTACCCTGCTGCGTAACGAAGCCGGGGTCGAGGTGTCGACGGTCGAGCATGTGATGGCCGCCCTTGCGGGCTGCGCGATCCACAATGCGGTGATCGAGATCGACGGCCCCGAGGTTCCTATCCTTGATGGGTCGGCCGAACCCTTCGTGCAGGGCTTTCTGGCCCGCGGACTGATCGAACAGACCGCCCCGGTGCGCGCGATCCGCGTGCTGAAGCCGGTGGAAGTGACCGATGGCGAAGCCACGGCGCGGCTGGAACCGGCCGAGATGCTGGAAATCGATTTCCGCATCCAGTTTGCCGAAACCGCTATTGGCGAACAGAAAAAGCACCTGAACCTGTCGAACGGCACCTTCGTGCGCGAATTGTGCGACAGCCGCACCTTCTGCCGCCAGTCGGATGTAGAGGCGATGCGGGCCAATGGGCTTGCGCTTGGTGGCACGCTGGAAAACGCCGTGGTGTTTGAAGACGACCGGGTGCTGAGCCCCGGTGGCCTGCGCCATTCCGATGAGCCCGTGCGCCACAAGATGCTGGATGCCATGGGCGATCTTTATCTTGCCGGCGGCCCGGTTCTGGGCCGTTATACTGGCATTCGCGCGGGCCATGCCCTGACCAACCGTCTTTTGCGGGCGCTCTTTGCCGATCCTTCCGCCTGGAAGATGGTGGAATGCAGCGCGCAGACCGTAGGGAAGTTGCCGGGCGTGGGCGTGGTGAAAAGCGACCTTCCGGCAACGGCTTGATCCCGGACCGACAAACTGGCAAAGGCGTTTTGCGCATCGGATTTTTCTGTGCTAGGAGAAACCCGATAATCACGAAACGGCCGGCCAGCCGGCTGGCGTTTTGCGGGCAGGGTATGGATAGGAAGACGATGGCAGGCGTTAAATCGGTCGCGCAAGTGCTGGGCGTCGCGCTTCTGGTCTCTTCGCTTTCGGCCTGCGGGGGGGGCTCGAAAGAGCCTTCGCTTGAAACCCTTACCGCCGAACAGATCTACAAGCGCGGCGAAGTCGTGCTGGAAGGCAATGGCAAAGCCGAAGACGCCATCCGCTATTTTCAGGAAGTAGAGCGGCTTTACCCCTATTCCGAATGGTCGCGCCGGGCGTTGATCATGACGGCGTTCAGCCAGCACAAGGCCAAGGAATACGAAGAAGCACGGTCATCGGCGCAGCGGTTCCTTGATACCTACCCGAATGACGAAGATGCCGCCTATGCCGCCTATCTGATGGCCCTTTCCTATTACGACCAGATCGATGAGGTCGGGCGGGATCAGGGCGTCACCTTCCAGGCGCTGCAAAGCATGCGCACGGTGATCGAGCAGTATCCCGACAGTGACTATTCGCGCTCGGCGATGCTGAAATTCGATCTGGCCTTCGATCACCTTGCCGGCAAGGAGATGGAGATCGGGCGCTATTACCTGAAGCGCCGCAACTATGCCGCCGCGATCAACCGGTTCCGGGTGGTGGTGCAGGATTTCCAGACCACGACTCATACCGCCGAGGCGCTGCACCGTCTGGTCGAATCCTATGTCGGCCTTGGCCTGATGGACGAGGCGCAGACCGCCGCGGCGATCCTTGGCTTCAACTATCAGTCCTCACCCTTCTATCAGGACAGCTTCAACCTTTTGAAGGGTCGCGGGCTTGCCCCCGAGGCAAAGGGCGACAGCTGGTTGCGCACCGTCTATCGCCAGATGATCCGGGGCGAATGGCTGTAGCGGCCGCGTCTGGCGCCGCGAAGGAATGGCCAGGGCAAGACCATGCTGCGTAGCCTTGAAATCCGCGATGTGCTGATCATCGACCGCTTGGCGATGGAGCTGGGGCCGGGCCTTAATGTGCTGACCGGTGAAACCGGCGCGGGCAAGTCCATCTTGCTGGACGCGCTTGGGTTTGTGCTGGGCTGGCGGGGCCGGGCCGAACTGGTGCGCGCCGGTGCCCCGCAGGGCGAGGTGACGGCCGTTTTCGACCTTCCCCCCGGCCATGCCGCCGAGGCGGTGCTGGCCGAGGCAGGGATCGAGGCGGAGGGCGAGGTGATCCTGCGCCGGATCAACACCGTGGATGGCCGCAAGACCGCGTGGGTCAATGACCGCCGCGTATCGGGTGAGGTCTTGCGCGCCCTGTCGGATGTGCTTGTGGAACTTCACGGTCAGCATGATGATCGGGGGCTTTTGAACCCGCGCGGGCATCGGCTGCTGCTGGATGCCTTTGCCGGGGTGGATCTGGGGCCGCTGCGTCAGGCATGGGCGGCGGCGCGCAAGGCCCGTCAAGCCCTGGCCGAGGCAGAGGCCACGGTTGCCGCCGCTCGGACTGAGGAAGATTTCCTGCGGCATGCCGTGGCGGAACTGGATGCGCTGAACCCGCTGCCGGGGGAAGAGGCGACGCTGGATACCCGCCGTCGGGCGATGCAGGGGGCTGAACGTATCCGGGCCGACGTGGCGCGTGCGTTGCAGATGTTGGGCGATGACGGGGCCGAGCAGGCGCTGCGCGACGCCCAGCGGTGGCTGGAAGGGGTGGTGGATCGGGCTGGCGGTGCGCTGGAGGCCCCGCTTGCGGCCCTGTCACGGGCGTTGATCGAACTTTCCGAAGCGCAGGTCGGGGTCGAGGATTGCCTTTCGGGGCTGGAGGTGAACCCGGCAGAGCTGGAGGCGCTGGAAGAGCGTCTTTTCGCCATCCGCGCTCTGGCGCGCAAGCACAGTGTGACGCCGGATGATCTGGGCACCCATGCCGAAGCCTTGCGTGGCCGCTTGCAGGCACTGGACAGCGGGGCCGCCAGCCTTTCGCGCCTGGGTAAGGCCGTGACCGAAGCTGAGGCGGCCTATGACACGGCGGCACGGGCGGTGACGCTGGCGCGCCAGCAGGCGGCACAGCGGCTGGATGCGGCGATGGCGGCCGAACTGGCGCCGCTGAAGATGGAACGCGCGGTCTTTCACACCCTGATCAGCCACACCGAGGCGGGGCCCGATGGCTGTGATGACGTGACCTTTACGGTTGCCACCAACCCCGGGGCCCCGGCCGGCCCCTTGAACCGGATTGCCAGCGGTGGCGAACTCAGCCGTTTTCTGCTGGCGTTGAAGGTGTGCCTGACGGGCAATACGCCGGGCCTGACGATGATCTTTGACGAGATTGACCGCGGGGTCGGGGGGGCGACGGCCGATGCAGTGGGGCGGCGCCTGAAATCGCTGGCCGCAACAGCGCAGGTTCTGGTTGTCACCCACTCGCCGCAGGTGGCGGCTCTTGGCGCGCATCACTGGCGGGTGGAAAAGCGCATCGAGGGCGAGGCCACGCTGTCTACCGTGCTGTCGCTGCCGGCCGAGGCACGGGTGGAAGAAATCGCCCGCATGCTTTCGGGCGACAAGGTCAGCGATGCCGCCCGTCAGGCCGCCCGTGCCTTGCTGGAGGCCTGAGCCCGCCGATCAGGCGCTAAGGATGCCGAAGGTGGCGGTCAGGGCCTGGAAACCATCTTCCCGCGCGGCCAGCACCACCGTCAGCAATGCGGCAACCCGGGGCAGTTCCGCACCGTCCTCGGCCCTCAGCCCGGTGACGACAAAGCGCTGATGTAGGATCGCGGCGCCGGGGCCCATCTGGCTCAGCCCGGCCTTGCCGCTGACCAGCCGGGCCTGTTGGTACAGCCCTTCGAATTCCGCGGCCAGCCCGCGTGCGATTTCGTCGCGGCCTTGCAGGAACTGGCCGGTCAGGCTGTGAAAGCTGCCATCTTCGGCGAAAAGACCGGCCATGGCCATGGCATCGCCGGCGCCGAAAGCGGCCGCAAAGGCGCGGGCAAAGGCTGTGGCCGGGGTCATTGCCGAACCAGCTTGCCCGGGTTCATCAGGCCCTTGGGATCCAGTGCTGCCTTGATCGCCGCCATGACCGACCATGCCGCCCCGTGTTCCTGTTCCATGAAGGCCAATTTTCCCATGCCGATGCCATGTTCCCCCGTGACGGTGCCCCCAAGCCGCAGGGCGCGTTCCGCCATTCGGGCCGACAGGGCCTTTGCCGCTGCCAGTTCAGCCTCGTCCCCCGGGTGGATCAGCAGGATGGCGTGGAAATTGCCATCCCCCACATGGCCAAGGATCGGGCCGGGAATGGGGCTTGCGGCAATATCGGCCTGAGTTTCCGAAACGGCCTGCGCAAGGGCCGAGATCGGTACGCAGACATCCGTTACCACCGCCGTGGCCCCGGGCCGGCTGGCAAGAATGGCAGGATAGGCCTGATGGCGCATCTTCCAAAGCCGGCTGCGATCCTCGGCCGCTTTGGCGCCGATGAAATCGAGCGCGCCAAATCCCTGCGCAATTTCGTTGAAACGGTCCACCTGCTCCGCCACCCCGGCGGGAGAACCGTGGAATTCCAGCAAGAGCTGCGGAACAACGGGCAGGTTCTGCCCGGAAAAGGCATTGCAGGCCTGAACCGAGGCTTCGTCCAGAAACTCGATCCGTGCGACCGGGATGCCGGTCTGGATGGTGGCGATCACGCAATTGACCGCCGCTTCCATGCCCGGAAATCCGCAAGTGGCTGCCGAAACCGCCTCGGGCTGGCCATGAAGGCGCAGCGTCAGTTCGGTGACAAGGCCAAGGGTACCTTCAGAGCCGACGAAAAGGCCGGTCAGATCATAGCCCGCGCTGGATTTCGGCGCCCGGCTGCCGGTGTGGATGATGGTGCCATCGGCCAGAACGGCTGTTACCCCCAGAACATTGTCGCGCATCGTGCCATACCGCACCGCCGTGGTGCCCGATGCACGCGTCATTGCCATGCCGCCAAGGCTGGCATTGGCGCCGGGATCAACCGGGAAGAACAGGCCGGTGGCGCGCAATTCCTCGTTCAGACGCTCACGCAGGATGCCCGGTTGCACGATGGCGAACATATCGTCGGCGCGGACGTCCAGCACCTTGTCCATCCGGCTGAAATCGACCGTCAGCCCGCCCCGGGGTGTCAGCGCATGGCCTTCAAGCGAGGTGCCGGCGCCCCAGCCCGTCATGGCAACCCCGTGGGCGGTGCAGGCGGCAGCAATGCGGGCGACCTCTTCTGTGGTCAGGGGAAAGGCAACGGCATCGGGCAGGCGGCTGTGGATGTGGGATTCGCTTTGCCCGTGATGTTCCAGCACGGGGCGGGCGCGGGTGACCCTTTCGCCCAGAAATGCCAGATCATCCATCAGCCCGTCGATCGCCATGCCACCCTCCGCCGTTTGGGCGCAGGTTACGGGGTGGGGGGCGGCGCTGCAACCGATGCAAGGGTGGTGGCCAGATCGCCGTAGCCGGTAAATCGCCGTTCATAGGCCAAACCCAGCCGACGCGCGCAATCTTCCGCCTTGGCATCAAGGCCCGGGTCATCGGTCTGCGCTTGATAGACCAGCTTTGTGTAATTTCCGAAATACATGTCCCGCAGTTCGGGGTGACGATCCAGCCCCATGGGGCGCCAGACAAAAGCATCAAACTGGCGCACCAGGAAATCGGTCAGGTAGAAGGCGGTGAATTCCTCTTCAGCCTTTGCGGCGAAGGCGGCGTTGCCCTCGAAAAAGGCATAGCAATGGGGGCCTTCGACCATGCCCACACCCAATTCGGCACATTTGGCCTGCAACTGCCCGCCGGTGCCACAATCGGCATAGACGACGAACACATCGTCATAGTCGCCGCGGCGTTCTGCCACCACGGCCTCGACCGCGGCGGGAATGCGATCGGGCCAGAGATGCAGGTTTGCCGGCAGACACTGAAGATCAATGTGATTCCACCCGTTGACCCGTTTCAGCGCCAGAATTTCATGCGCCAATGCGCCACAGGCTACCAGAAGGATACGGCCCGCGCCCTGATCTTTCCAGCCGTTTTCCGTCAGCGTCCTGTCATCGGGCGTTACCGCCACTGGCGCATGCCCATCATCAGGCTTCCCGCCAATGCCGCAAAAGCCAGGGCGATCAGCGGCACCTTGGCCCAGAAGGCCAGTGCCAGCGTCGCGCCCGCCGCCGCAATCACGAAGGCAATCATCGCCAGAAACAGGGGCAGGGGCATCGTCATGTCCTCCTTCTTGCTTCAATGTGGAACTTTGATAACGGATTGCCAAGCCCCCCGGCCCTGAAAATGGTCCCTGAACTGGTCATCAAAAAGGCCCCGGACCGCTGACAAGGATCCGGGGCCGTCAAGGTGATCTCAGGCGTTCAGGCGCCGATCTGGTTATGCTTGCGGGCCACGAACTGCTTGGCCGTTTCCACCGCAACGGCGGCGTCACGGCAATAGGCATCGGCACCGATGGCGCGGCCGAATTCCTCGTTCAGGGGGGCACCGCCGACCAGAACGATGTAATCCTCGCGCAGGCCCTTTTCCTTCATCGTGTCGATCACGACTTTCATGTAGGGCATGGTGGTGGTCAGCAGCGCAGACATGCCAAGGATATCGGGCTGTTCACGTTCCAGCGCCTCGATATATTTTTCGACCGAGTTGTTGATGCCCAGATCCAGCACTTCGAAGCCGGCGCCTTCCATCATCATCGCGACAAGGTTCTTGCCGATGTCGTGGATGTCACCCTTCACGGTACCGATTACCATCTTGCCCATGCGCGGGGCCCCGGTTTCGACAAGAAGCGGCTTCAGGATCTGCATCCCCGCTTTCATCGCATTGGCCGAAAGCAGCACTTCGGGCACGAAAAGAATGCCGTCGCGGAAGTCATTGCCAACGATGGTCATGCCGGCGACCAGCGCCTTGGTCAGCACATCATAGGGCGTCCATCCCCGTTCGATCAGGATGTTCACGCCTTCTTCGATTTCCTCTTTCAGGCCATCGTAAAGGTCATCGTGCATCTGAAGCACAAGTTCGTCATCCGAAAGTTCGGACAGGATGATTTCGTCATCATCGGCCATTGGGGCGCTCCTGAAGCGGTAAGTCTTGGATCGTGCATGGGGCCAAACGCCGCCGTCCACTTTGCGTTTTACGACATGCGCCGATTGAAACCCGACAACAAGCCCCGCTGCATCAGCGGGGCTTGAAAATTCTTCATGATCTTTGGGAGAAAAACGGTCAGGCCACCCGGCGGCGCAACAGCCCCAGCCCGGCAAAGGCGCCCAGAAGCAGCAGGCCGGTGGCCGGCAGCGGCACGGCCGGCGGTTCCACCGCCATCAGCATGCGCTCTGCGATAATCGCATGGGCCGCCGCGGTGGGGTGGATGTCATCCCAGAACAGGAAGCCGTCGCAAGAGATGGCACCGCCAAGGCAAGAGCCGGTCACATCGGTAAAGCCGAAGTCCAGCGGATTGGCCAGGATGTCGCCAAAGATGGCATTCACGTCCAGATAGGTGACATCGAGGCCCGAGGCATTGGCCGTGCCGACAAAGCCCTGTAGCGCCGTGTTGAAGGCGTTTGAGGCGAAGGTGGCCAAGGCACTGGCGACCGGGTTGCTCACATTGCGCGGGATCAGCCCCAGATCGGGCAGGCCGGGCAGCACAAAGCGTGTGAGGCCAAAGCTCGTGGCCAGCGAAGTGACGCCGGTCGCAATCTGCGTGACAGCATTTCCGATGGCCGAGGCATCGGCGGCGTTCAGCAGGTCATTGCCGCCAAACCATGCCACCACCAGCGGATTGGACCCCAGCGTCAGGCCCGACCCGGCAAACAGCGCGCGTTGTTCGGTGAAGTCGGGCGAGAAATCGCCGTTGCTGACTGCGGTTGCGCCCAGAAAGGCAAAGTTGGTATCGCCTGCCGTTGCCGGCAGGGCGCCCAACTGACCGGCCCATGTGGTGCCGTTGGTGGCAACAAAGCCCGGGCCGAAATTGCCCGCGTCCGAAAGGCTGTCGCCAAAGACGATCAGATCGCTCCATGGCAGGTCGACCGGTGCGGCAAGCGTCGGTGTCGCAAGGGCGGCAAGGCTGGCCGCAAGAATGACGGATTTCATATGTTTTCTCCCTGAATGGCACGTTTTTCAAACGCCGCGCCACATCAGATGACGCCAGATGCCGGCCTGTCCAGCGTTACCTGTTTCTGATGACAGTGACGTTGAGTTGTTCTATTTTTGTTCCATGACGATTCTTGCATCATCCCTGCCGAGTTACCTGCGCCGCCGGGCACGGGGGGCGCAAAGCAACCGCGCCGGCCGATTCGAACCCCGGGAGGCTGAGGCCTTCGATGACGGATGGGACATTCCCGAAGAAGAAACCCTGCTGCGCACCGAAGTGCGGCAAGAGGTTCCAAGATCGGCGCTTAGCTACAACCGGTCGCCCGACCTGCCCTTTGATCGCAGCATTAACCCCTATCGCGGCTGCGAGCATGGCTGCATCTATTGCTTCGCCCGGCCAAGCCACGCCTTTCTGAACCTCTCGCCGGGGCTGGATTTTGAAACCCGGCTGATCGCCCGTCCCGGCATCGCCGAAGTGCTGGAGCGGGAGTTGCGGGCCCGCAGCTACCGTGTGGCACCCGTCGCCCTTGGCACGAACACCGATCCCTATCAGCCCTGCGACCTGCGCTTCGGCCTGATGCGGCAGATTTTGCAGGTGCTTGCCCGCTGCCGGCACCCTGTGGCGATCACCACGAAGGGCACGTTGATCCTGCGTGATCTCGATATCCTTGCCCCCATGGCGCGGGAGGGGTTGGTGCGGGTGGGCATTTCGCTGACCACACTGGATGCGGGCCTGTCACGAAAGCTGGAACCCCGGGCTCCCACCCCTCAGCGCCGGCTGGAGGTGATCCGCCAGCTGGCCGGCGCGGGCATTCCCGTGCGCGTGATGGTGGCGCCGGTGGTGCCGGGCCTGACGGATGCAGAGCTTGACGCGATTCTGTCGGCGGCGCGCAAGGCCGGGGCCGTTGCTGCAAGCTGGATCGCTCTGCGCCTTCCGGCCGAGGTGTCGCCGCTGTTTCAGGAATGGCTCCAGACACATGTGCCCGACCGTGCGGCCAAGATCATGGGGCGTGTGCGCGACATGCATGGCGGGCGGGATTATGATCCGGCCTGGGGGCGACGGATGCGGGGGCAGGGTCTTTGGTCAGACCTTATCGCGCAGCGGTTCGACAAGGCCGTGGCGCGGCTTGGTCTTGCGCAAAGCCTGCCGCGGCTGAGGTCTGATCTGTTCACCCCGCCCGAAGCAGCGGGGGATCAGTTGCGTTTGTTCTGAACGCGCACCAGCCCCGGTGTCAGCCGCGGCGACCGCGCCTTTCGCGGCGGGGGGAGGCGGCATCGTCGCCCGTGCCATCAGAGGCCGAGGAGAACGCACCCAGCTTTGCGACGACATCATCCAGCGTGGGACGCGGGCCCTTGGGGCGGCTTTCCAGCGCTGCACGCATAGCCTTCAGATGCTCGGGCATGGTGCCGCAGCAGCCGCCGATGATCGTCGCGCCCGCGTCGCGCGCAAGGCAGGCGTAATCGGCCATCAGATCGGGCGTGCCATCGTAATGAATATGGCCATCGACATAGCGCGGGATGCCCGCGTTGCCCTTGGCGATGATCGGGCGCTCGGTGCCAGAGGCCACAAAGCCCATGATCGTGCGCATCAGGTCCGATGCCCCCACGCCGCAATTGGCACCGAAGGCGAGCGGCGGGTTCGGGAATTTTTCAACGAGCGCCGCAAGCTGCGCCGAGGTCACACCCATCATCGTGCGCCCTGCGGTGTCAAAGCTCATCGTGCCACACCAGGGCATATTGGCCAGACGCGCAGCCTCGGCGGCGGCTTTGAACTCTTCGGGGGCGGAAATGGTTTCCACCCAAAGCACATCCGCGCCGCCTTCTTTCAGGCCTTCGGCTTGCTCGTGGAACATCTCGACCGCGATCTCATGCGTCATCGTGCCCATCGGCGCGAAAATCTCGCCGGTCGGGCCGACCGAGCCTGCCACCACAACCGGACGGCCTGCGGTATCGGCAACCTCGCGACCGATTTCGGCGGCGGCGCGGTTCAGCTCACGCACGCGCGATTGCGCGTTGTGCAGCTTGAGGCGCGAGGCATTGCCGCCGAAGCTGTTGGTCAGGAACAGGTCCGACCCGGCATTCACCGCCATCGAATAGAGTTTCTTGATATTCTGCGGCTGGTCCACGTTCCACAGCTCGGGCGCGTCGCCCGACGACAGCCCCATGTTGAACAGGTTGGTGCCGGTCGCGCCATCGGCCAGCAGCCAGTCGCGGGTTTCTAGAAGGCGGCTCAGGGCGTCGGTCATGTGCAGGGCCTTTATATTAGGTCACGGGCCACGGAATGCGGGCCTTTCGCGCGGTGTGCCACGCGCGCGCGGTTTTGGCAAATTCCTTCTCTTCATGATCTTGATGAAAACCGCTCAGGCGGGCGAGGGGGGCGGCGCCCCAAGACCAGAATTAACCCCAATATAATCATTGTCGTTTACCAATCGAGGACATGGCTACCTACACCTATTCAGGATATGACGACGATCAGATCAGTTGGCCCGGCGGCACAGTGTCCAGCGGGGATACGATTACGTTTACGCAGCCCACGGATCATAGTGTCGAAATTACCGATAATGACACGCAGCTTGTGGATGGCACGGACGACCGGGGCGACGAAGACAGCACCCAGACCGCCATCGTCTATGACGCGACGGGCGCGGTCGAAACCTCCGGGCAGGTTCAGCCGCGCGACGAGATTACCCTGACCGACGGCACCAACATCTATTACATGACCAAGGTCTATATCGCGTCGAGCAATTCCTACTATTACATCTTTTAAAACCCGGCTCCGGAGCTGGGCGTCGAATACACGGTCAAGACGGTCGATAACCCGAATTCAACGGATTACTCCGAACTCTCGGTCACAGGGATAACGTGTTTCACCGCAGGCATGCTGATCCGGACGCCAGAGGGGGATCGGCGTGTGGAAACCTTGCAGCCTGGCGATTTGGTCTGCACTTTGGATCGCGGCGCGCAGCCGATCCTCTGGATCTGGGGGCGGCGGGTCAGCTATCGGGACATGCGGCGCTACAAGGGGCTGCGCCCGTTCTTGGTGGGCGCAAACAGTTTCGGTTCCGGGCAACCGTTTTGCGATACCTGGTTTTCCTGCCAGCATCGCATCGTGCTTTCACGCCCGATGTTCAAGCAGGCCGTTATCGGCAAAGCGGGGGTGCTTGCTCCGGTGCATGCGCTTGCGGCGCTCAAGGGCATTGACGAGGGATGCCCGACTGCGGGGATCGGATATTTTCACATCCTGACGCGCGAGCATAATCTGATCTGGTCGAACGGGCTGGTCACGGAAACGCTGCTGCTGACCGGCCACAGTTCGGCTCTGATGTGGGGTGGGCAAGGCGACATCGTGATGTTCCCCCGCGGCCTTGCACCCGTGCCGGTGCTTCCCGCGCGCCTGATCCTTGAGAATCGACACGCCCGCAAAATCGCTCGGCATGTGGGCAGGTCGGGGAAGAGGGCGTTGCAGGCGGCTGATCCGATCTGAAGCCACATGCCTTGGGCCGTTTGGCGCGGGGCGCGCAGGATTGGGTGTTGGGGGATTAGGGATTTGCGCGCTTGGTGAAGGACCGTTAACCGCGCAAAAGAAAGCCCGCCCGACGCGAAGGGCGTGGGCAGGCTTTTGGGCTGCGTCGGGTCGGGGCTGTTAGCCTTCGACAACCTGACGTTTGGCCTCGGCCAGACATTCGGCCATTTTCTCGCGGATCGCGGCCTCGTCGGCTTTGCCAGCCAGATCGGCGGCCAGCTTTGCGATGACATCCTCATCACCGGCCTCTTTGAAATCGGCCACAACGACCTCTTTCACATAGGCTTCGGCGGCATCGCCCGATTTGCCAAGCAGCTCGGCAGCCCACTGGCCGACAAGCTTGTTGCGGCGGGCCTCGGCCTTGAAGCGCAGCTCGGCGTCATGGATGAATTTGTTTTCGAAGGCGTGTTCGCGATCATCGAATGTGGTCATGGGACGGCCCCCCTAAAAGTTCCTCTTAAGTATTCATATGCCTACCATAATGGCTGGGGGCAAGAGCAGTTTGCACGGAAATTGCATGCCGCCCCGCCGCGCGTGTGTAAATTCACGCGCGCAGGCATGGCTTTGCCTTGCAGCGCGGGTTGCCTTGGCCTATAGGGGCAGCAAAAGAGGTCCGCGGCTTGCGCGGGCTGGAACCGCCCCGGAACCCCAAAGGCCGGGGCTTTGCATTCCGAAACGGAGATGCCAATGGCACCGCGGCGCAAGAAACTCTACGAAGGCAAAGCCAAGATCCTGTATGAAGGCCCGGAGCCGGGAACCCTTGTGCAGTATTTCAAGGACGACGCCACCGCCTTCAACGCGCAGAAGAAAGCGACGATCGAGGGCAAGGGCGTGCTGAACAACCGCCTGTCCGAGTTCTTCATGCAAGGCCTGACCAACGTCGGCGTGCCGAACCACTTTATCCGCCGCCTGAACATGCGCGAGCAGCTGATCCGTCAGGTCGAGATCGTG
>JALQTL010000105.1 GCA_023260935.1 Paracoccaceae bacterium | reverse complement strand
GAGGGGGTCGAAAACCTTGAGGGACGAACCAATTTCTCAACCTACTTCGGTCCCGCGGCTAAGGCCGGGCACCGCCTGCTTCAACCCGAGCTGGCCCATACCCTAGAGCGCATCGCCACCGATGGCCGGGACGGCTTTTATCTCGGCAAAACGGCGGAGCTCCTGGTGGCAGAGATGGAACGGGGCGGCGGCCTCATCACCTTCCAGGATCTCGCCAGCTACGAAGCCGTTTGGCGAGAGCCCCTTAGCGATGGCTGGCGGGGCCAAACCGTGGTCTCCGCGCCGCCCCACCGGGGCCCCGCGCAGCACATCGACATAGCCCAGCGCACGCCCCTGCCCCGGGATCCCCGGATCACGTGGCGAAACGCCGGTCGCGATCACCACCGCGTCATGTCCGGCAAGATCGGCCACATCGGCCGGTTGGCCAAGACGCAGGGTAACACCGCTTTCTCCCAGCATGGTGGCGAACCAGTCGATCAGGCCGCGAAACTCTTCCTTGCCGGGGATGGTGGCTGCCAGATGCAACTGCCCGCCCACCCGGTCCGACGCCTCGAACAACATCACCTCATGCCCGCGCGACGCGGCCACGATGGCAGTCATCATGCCCGCCGGCCCGGCCCCCACCACCGCCACCCGGCGGCGCTGCGCAGCCGGCGCGGCGGTCAGTTCGGTTTCATGGCAGGCCCGCGGGTTGACAAGGCAACTGGTCAGCTTGCCGCTGAAGGTGTGGTCGAGGCAGGCCTGATTGCAGGCGATGCAGGGCGCGATGGTGGCCGCCCGACCCGACGCTGCCTTGGCCACGAAATCAGGATCGGCCAGAAACGGGCGCGCCATTGAAACCATATCGGCCTGACCTTCGGACAGAATACGCTCGGCAACGTCTGGCGTGTTGATCCGGTTCGAGGTGATCACCGGGATCGTCACCTCGGGGCGCAGGCGCGCGGTCAGCCAGGAAAAGGCAGCGCGCGGAACCGATGTGGCAATGGTGGGCACCCGGGCTTCGTGCCAGCCAATGCCGGTGTTCAGCAGGCTGGCCCCTGCGCCCTGAATGGCCTTGGCAAGCTGCACCACCTCGTCCCATGTGGACCCGTCGGGCACCAGATCGATCAGGCTGATCCGGTAGATCACGATGAAATCGGGGCCCACTGCCGCGCGCACCCGGCGCACCACGTCGACCGGCAGGCGCATGCGGTTTTCGTAAGCCCCGCCCCAACGATCTTGGCGGCGGTTGGTGTGGCGCACCAGAAACTGGTTGAGGAAATAGCCTTCGCTGCCCATCACCTCGACCCCGTCATACCCGGCGGCGCGGGCGCGTGTCGCGGCGGTGACGATATCGGCGATCTGCTTCTCGATCCCCTCTTCGTCCAGTTCCCGAGGCACAAAGGGCGAAATCGGCGATTTCACCGCCGACGGGGCCACGCATTCCTTGCCATAGGCATAGCGCCCGGCATGCAGGATCTGCATCGCGATGCGGCCGCCATGGTCATGCACACGGCTGGTGACGATACGGTGGTTGGCGATGTCTGCCTCGCCAAACAGGCCCGCGGCGCCGGGGAACACCCCACCTTCACGGTTGGGTGCCATACCGCCTGTCACGATCAGCCCCACCCCGCCCCGGGCGCGGGCGGCATAGAATTCCGCCACCCGGTTCCAGTCGCCGGTTTCTTCAAGCCCGGTGTGCATGGACCCCATCAGAACACGGTTCGGAAGGGTCACATGGCCCAGATCAAGCGGGGTCAGCAGATGGGAATAAGGGCGCATCGGAACCTCCGGGTTTCGGCCGCAGCATGCGGCGCGATGCGGCCGATGTCACCCCCGACGCAGCGTCACTGCGACCCGCCGCCCGCCACACCACGCAGCAATGCCGTGGCCTTCTGGATCAACTGATCAAGCTGCGCGCGCATGCCGTCGATCACCTCCACATAGGCCGCCATTGCGCCGGCTGCCCCGGGTATCTGTTCGGAAATGCGCGGTGCCATGATGTAAATCGCCACGATGATCACCGCCAGCAGCAGCATCAGCGAAAACCCGGACCGGAACCCGCTGCGCGCGCGTCGTGAAAGGTCTGGCAGGCTATCCACATCATCGGGGTCTGACAGGGCATCGCTGGGGCGCAGGGTGGAATTGATTTCCTCGATATCGGGCAGCAGGTCGCGCCGTGCAGCAGCCTTTGGGGGGGGAACCGGCTCGCCCTTCAGGGCCTTGATGCGGC
>JALQTL010000103.1 GCA_023260935.1 Paracoccaceae bacterium | reverse complement strand
AGACGGAAACCGTCTGCCCGTCACCGGCCAGCCGCTGCACGGTGACCTGCGGGTCGGGCGTCTGGCTGTCGAGCTTGCGGGTAATCGCCTGGCGCAGCCCGTCGGGCGTCTGGCCCGCGGCCCTGATCTTGCCGGCATAGGGCACGAAGATATAGCCCTGCCCGTCGACCTGCACCTGATCCAGCACCGAAACCCGCTGGCCGGTATTGCCCAGCAGCGGATCGTCCTTGACGTTCTCGAACACGGTCAGCGTGAGCACGTCCCCGGCGTTGATGGTATCGGACCCCACGGCGCCGGCCTTGCGGAACGCATCGCTGAACCCGTAGGCGGGCATGACCGAGGTGGCGCGGGTCACACGGCTGTTCACGGTCACGATGAAGGCGTCGCCCTCTTTCATCACCGAACCTGCGAAAATCTCGCGCTTGTTGGGGCCAGAGCGGGGCAGGCCGCAACCGCTTACCGACGCCACGACCGCGGCAAGGCCGACCAGCGTGGCCCTTCGGGTGGTATTCACTTTCACTGCTCGGGCTCCTTTATGGGATCGTGCCTCAAGTTTTTTGGGGCCACCGTAGCCACGGGGCGAAAAAATTGCCAGCCTCTCGTGGCTTGCGGGTGTGATGTGTCAGTTGACGAGCCGCAACTGTTGCCGTGGTGCCGCGTTTCCCGAGACGAGGGCCTGATAGGGATCTTCGGGCGCAAGGATCATGTCGACCACCTGACGCAGCAGTTCGCGTCGGCCGCGTGCGCTGTAGAAACCGCCGGTGATCTGGCTGGTTTCCAGAAGATAGTGGCGATAATCGCGATAGGCGCGGGCATCGGGGCGGCGGGGCCGGGCAAAGAATTCGGGCAGGCTTTGGGCCGAGACGAATTCAGGCTTCGCATAAACGGCCGTGCCAAAGGTCTTCAGCGGCATCCCGCGCCACAAGACCTGCTGGCCGGCCGTCGAATTTACGGTCACGGCGCTGCGGGCGTGGTTCAGAAGCTGGGCAAGCTTGCCCCCGCGCACCAGATGCACCCTGTCCCCCACGCCCAGCCGGGCGGCGATCTGGCGCATGTCGCGGGCAATCGGCGCGCGGCCGTCTTCCAGCGGATGGGCCTTGAAGACCAGATGATGATGCGGGGCCGCCCCTTGGGCAAAGCCCGCGATCACCACCTCCATAAACTCTGCCATCGTGGCAAAGGGGGAATGCATTCGGAAACTGGCATCATGTTCCAGTTGCAGCAGCACCAGATGATAGGGAAAGCCCCCGTTGCGAATGCGGTATTCGGCCAGCATCCTGTCCCAGCGGTGGACCGGCAAGAGAACAAGCCGCCGGCAATACAGCAGAAATTCCTGCCACACCGTCAGGTCGCGGTGCGGGCGGAAGTTGCGGAAATCCCAGAACCCGGCCAGCACGAACCAGTGATACAGCGCCCCCCAGAAGATGTGCTGGCGCATGTCGCCCCAGCGCGCGGGGGCTTCGGGCTGGTCCATCTCGGCCCTTGCCAATGCGGCCTGCATGTCGGCCACAGACATCTGCATCAGCCGCGAATGCCCATTCGCGCCATCCCGTTCATAGGTCACCCAATGGGGCCGCAGATAACCTTCTTCGAAGACATGCACCCGCGCGCCCGCCGTCCGTGCCGCCCGAATGGCCGCCGAATGAACGGGGCGGGTATCGCCATACAGCACGATATCGGTGATCTGGTGGCGGGCCAGCAAGCCGGCCACTGCCTCGGGCCAGTCTTCGGGGCGGCCGCGATAGGGTATGAAGCTCTGCGCATCAGGCCAGAAGGCGCGGTCCCCCCGGTTGAAACCCACGCGCCAGACCTGCGCCCCGGTCCGCCGAAGCATCTGGCCCAGTTGATGAAAAAACGGGCCATGCGGGCCCTGCAACAGCAGGAAACGACGGCCATCCCCGGTCATGCGCATCACACCACGTCCACCACGCCGCCCGGCACTCCCCACGGGCGTTCATCATTGTTGCCCTGCCATCCTTGTCCAGGACAAGGGCCGAAGTGAGGCATAGCGCCCCCGCCTTGCGCGCCGCAATGGGGCAGGCTACCTCTGTTGCAAAGGAGAAAGCCATGTTCACAGGGATCATTACCGATATTGGCGAGGTTCTGGCGGTGGAACAGCAGGGCGACCTGCGCGCCCGCATCGGCACAAGCTATGACGTGGCGGGCATCGACATCGGCGCCTCCATCGCTTCGGATGGTGTGTGCCTGACGGTGATTGCCACCGGCACGCAGCCGCGCAACTGGTATGATGTGCAGATTTCTGCCGAAACTGTCAGCAAGACCAACATCGGCGCTACGGGGTGGCGTCCGGGCAAGCGGCTGAACCTGGAACGCGCGCTGAAGGTGGGCGACGAGCTCGGGGGGCATATCGTTTCCGGCCATGTCGATGGCGTGGCGCGCGTGATCCGCGTTCAGCCCGAAGGCGACAGCCTGCGCGTCACCTTCCGCGCGCCCGACGAGCTGGCGAAATTCATCGCACCCAAGGGATCGGTCGCGCTGAACGGCACCTCGCTGACGGTGAATGAGGTATCGGGCACCGATTTCGGCATCAATTTCATTCCCCATACCCAGAAGGCGACCACCTGGGGCGAGGTTGCCGAAGGCGATCTGGTGAACCTGGAGGTGGATACGATGGCCCGCTATGTGGCGCGGCTGCGCGACTGGGGTTAAGGCGCGCGTCCGTGGCGGGCATTGGCCATAACGGTGGGCCGGGCATGGGCGGCCTTGGCTGGCGCACCCATTGCTGGCGGCAGGCGCGGGCGCGTTTGCTGCCCACCCTTCCGGTCGAGGTGGTGCGCCTGCGGGTGCGCCGGGCGGCCGAACTGGGTCTGGATTATCGCACCTATGCGGGCATCCGGGCCAGCACCGGGCATGATCTGGTGGCCTTTCTCTTTTCGTCGAACGCCCTGCGCATGATGGGGCCTTCGCCCCGGCTGCCGCAGGGCAGGAAGGCAAAACTGGCCGCGCTTTCGGCGCAAACCCATGGCCTTGCTTCCCGGCCCCTGTCGCCAGAGGAAATGGCCCGGCTTGCCCCGGTCCTGTCGGCAACCCATCCGGCCCCCGATCACCTTGGCACCTTCGCGCAGGCCCGCGCATCCCTTCGCGCGGCCCTTGGCCCTCTGGCCGGCGATACCGTCCTGCTGGTCGGCGATCACGCGCTGGAGGCGGAATGGTGCGCGGCCGGACGCCTCGCAGGCTATCTTTCGGCGGATCGATTTTTCCCCGCGTGACGTTTCGCACCGTCGATGTGCCGCCCTTCCGTCTGGTCTTTGTCCGCGCCACGGGCTAAACGCGAGGAAAGCTTTGCGGGAACACTGCCATGTCCGACCAGAAGACCGACTTTTCCGATGCCATTTCCTCGGTCGAGGAGATTATCGAGGATGCCCGCAACGGGCGCATGTTCATTCTGGTCGATCATGAGGATCGCGAGAATGAAGGGGATCTGGTGATCCCTGCGCAGATGAGCACACCTTCGGCGATCAACTTCATGGCAACCCACGGGCGCGGCCTGATCTGCCTTGCGCTGACATCGGAACGGGTAGACCAGCTTGGCCTGCAACCGATGAGCCCGAAGAATTCGTCGCGCCATGCCTCGGCCTTCACACTGTCGATCGAAGCGCGCGAAGGCATTTCGACGGGCATTTCCGCCGCCGACCGGGCGCGCACCGTTTCGGTGGCCATCGACCCCACCAAGGGCGCGGCCGATATAGCCACGCCGGGCCATGTGTTCCCGCTGCGGGCGCGGGATGGGGGGGTGCTGGTCCGCGCGGGCCATACCGAGGCCGCCGTGGACATCGCGCGGCTGGCCGGGTTGAACCCTTCGGGCGTGATCTGCGAGATCATGAAGGAAGACGGCACCATGGCGCGGCTGCCCGATCTGGTGCAGTTCGCACAGCGTCACGGGCTGAAGATCGGCACCATCTCGGATCTGATCGCCTATCGCCGCCGCCACGACAATCTGGTGAA
>JALQTL010000074.1 GCA_023260935.1 Paracoccaceae bacterium | reverse complement strand
GCCCGAGGTGCCGTCTATGGCCGGCAGGTCGCGCGCATCGGCATAGCGGGCAATGCGGGCATCCAGAAACCTCTCCAACCGGGCAAGGGCGGCCGCTTCGCCCAGATGCAGATGGGGGCGCACCACCTCCGCGCCCCGGTTCATTGCCGCGCCCATCCGCCACTGTTCCAGATCATCCGAGGCGGGCCAGTGCCCGGGGCCACGCATCTGGCCCGGGGCGGCTTCGGGCGCGGGAATATCGCGGCCACGCACGGCTTTCCAGAACGGGGTGTAGACGCGGTAAAAGCCACCCTGCCCGGTTTCCACTGACCAGGGTTCATGCAGCAGATGTCCCGCAAAACTGCGTGCCTCTGTCCCCGCGGCCTTCAGCGCGGATTTCACCGCCGTATCCCGTGCCACGGCGGCCGGGTCATACTGGCGCCCCCACCAGACCCCGGAGGCACCGATTTCCGCCACCAGCGCGCGCAGCACCTCCAGTGCCGGCCCCCGCCGCAGCACAAGGCGCAGACCCCGGTTCTGAAGGGACTGACCAAAAGCCTGCACCCCCAGCCCAAGGCGCCATTTCGGGGCGGCCCCCAAGGCTTCCGTTTCCGGGTCCAGAATAAAGACCGGTACCAGAGGCCGCCCGCTGCGGGCAGCTTCGGCCAACATCGGGTTATCGTCCAGCCGCAGGTCACGGCGAACCCAAAGGATCAGGGGGGCAGCAGTCATTCCGGGGCGGGCGTCCTTGTTTCAGAGGCTTACGCGCCACAAGGCGGATCAGATCACTCTGACACGCCCTGCGCCGCGACTTTGACCGCGATTGCCCCCGAAAGGTTACAGCACCCGGTCCAGCGCTGCGATCAACCGAGCCACATCATCGGCACTGGTGTAATGCGCCGCGCTCATCCGCAGCACACCTTTCTTCAGGTCGATCCCCAACGCGCTCAGCGGCCGGACGGCATAGAAATCCCCTGCCCAACAGGCAATGCCCTCACGTCCCAGCGCCTCGGACACAGGCTCGGCCGGACGGTCCAGTTCCACCGCCACTGTCGGCGCCCGGCGCGACGCCTCGGCCGGGCCCAGCAGACGCAGATCGTTGCGTCCCGAAAGGTAGTCCAGCAGCGGCGCGATCACCTGCACCTCTTGCGCACGCATCAGATCATGCACGGCCCTGTTGCGGCTGGCGGCATCGCCCGTCACCCCATGGGCCGCGGCAAGGGCATCGACATAATCGGCCATCCCCGCACAGGCCGCGACCTGCGCATGATCCGGTCCTGCCGGCGTATGGCGTTTGTACAGCGTGCCGTGGTTGAAGTAATGCGCCTGCCCCGGAAGCTCCATCCCGAAAGCCTCGCGCAGGACCATGATCCCCTGATGGGGCCCGAAGGTCTTGTAGGCCGAAAAAAGATACACATCGCAGCCCAGTGCCGGAACATCGGGAAAGCCGTGCGGCGCATAGGATACGCCATCCACCACCGTGCGCGCGCCATGGGCGGCGGCCATGGCACAGATGGCAGCCACGTCGTTGATTTCGGCGATCACGTTGGAACAATGCGGAAAGGCCACCATGCGCACCTTGCCATCGACCAGCAGCGCCTGCAGGCCTTCGGGGTTCAGGCTGCCGGTGCCACGGTCGATGCACCATTCGCGCACCTCTACCCCCTCATCCGCCAGACGCCTCCAGACGCCCGAGTTCGCCTCATGGTCCTGATTGGTCACCACGATGGCCGCATCCTTGCCCTTCAGCCACTGCCGCACCGCCTGCGCCAGAACATAGGTATTGGCGCTGGTCGACGGGCCAAAGCTGACCTCCTCGCGCTGCACCCCCATCATCTGGGCCAGCCGGCTGCGCGCCTCGTCCATCTCGGCCCCGCCGGCCTGCGCCCCCGGATAGGGCCCATAGGGCTGCACCTTGCGGTCGGTATAGAAACGGTGCAGCCGGTCCACCACCTGCCGGCAGGGATAGCTACCCCCCGCATTTTCAAAGAAGGCATGGGTGGACAGCACCGGCGATTGGAACGCCGGGAATTGCGAGCGGACGAAGTCAAGGTTCAGGGCCATTTTGCGCACCATCTTTGTGCCGCCACCCCGCGCCCCCACAGCTGGGGGTTCCCAAGGCTGCGGCAGGTCTTCCAGCCAGACCGGCGGATATCCCCCGCCGGCCAGAGCCCACGTCGCGCGGGCTCACGGCAAGTGGTAACGGGCGATCACGGCGCCCGCAAGCCTCAGGCTGTCAGATCGACAACCACACGCCCCTGCACCCCCCCCTTCAGGATGGCAGCACCCAGTTCGGGCAGATCGGCCAGACTTGCCGGGCGGATCATCGCCTCCAGCTTTTCCATCGGCAGGTCGGTGGCGATCCGCCCCCATGCCCTGACCCGGTCTTCAAAGGGGCGCATCACACTATCGATCCCCAAGAGGTTCACCCCGCGCAGCAGGAACGGGATGACCGATGCGGGAAGTGCCGCCCCCCCGGCCAGCCCCACTGCCGCGACCGAGGCCTGATATTTCATCTGCCCCAGCACCCGCGCCAGCATGGCCCCGCCCACGGCATCGATGCAGCCCGCCCATGTTTCCGCCTCCAGCGGGCGCTTCACGGTCTCGGCCAGTTCTTCGCGCGGCACGATCCGGCTTGCGCCCAGCCCGGTCAGATACCCGGCCGTCTCGGGCCGCCCGGTGACGGCCGCAACCTGATACCCCAACCGCGCCAGAATCGCGACCGCCACAGAGCCAACGCCCCCGGCCGCCCCGGTGACCAGCACCTCGCCCTTTTCGGGGGTCAGGCCATGATCCTCCAGCGCCATCACCGCCAGCATCGAGGTAAAACCAGCCGTGCCCACCGCCATCGCCTGCCGCGCGGTCAACCCGTCCGGCAGCGGCACCAGCCAGTCCGCCTTGACCCGCGCCTTTTCGGCATAGCCGCCCCAATGAACCTCTCCCACGCGCCAGCCGGTCAGCACCACCCGGTCGCCGGGCCTGTAGCGCGGGTCATCGGATGCCTCGACCACACCGGCGAAATCGATGCCCGGCACATGCGGATAGTTGCGCACCAGCCCCCCGCCGCTTGGCGACAGGCACAGGCCATCCTTGTAATTCAGCGTCGAGAATTCCACCCGCACCGTCACATCACCGGCGGGCAGGCTGTCTTCGGGCAGGTCGGCCACCCGTGCCCGTGCCAGCCCGTCCTCGCCCTTTTCCATCAGCAATGCCCGCATCGTGCTTCCCCCATTTCTTGTGCCAAAGCAGGCGGCAACCACCCCTGCACCTGCCCTGACAAGAGGCAACGCAGGCGCCGCAAGGTCAACCCCCCGCAGGAAAGGCCCCGCCGCCCTTGCAAAGAACGCAAAGCGCACTCATTTCGCCCATGTGCCTTGTGACCACTGAAATCCTCCTTTAGCTTTTCGATCAAGGTCACGCCGGTTGGGGAACGGCTGACCATCTACCAACAGACAGGAGTCTCGATCTTGACCAAGAAAACCAACATCTTCGCTTGCGCGATTTCGGCCATCGCCATTTCCTCGGCCGCTCATGCCGCAGATCCCGATCTGCTGGTATTCGACTGGGCCGGCTGGGAAATCGATGGCGTGCTGACGGAATACGTCGCCAAATATGGCCAGCACCCGACCTATTCCTTCTTCGGCGACGATGATGAAGCCTTCCAGAAGGTGTCTTCGGGCTTCCGGGCCGATGTCGGCCACCCTTGCGTCGCCTCTCTGCCGCGCTATCGCGAAGCGGGGCTGATCGAACCCTGGGATACCTCCAAGATCCCTGAATTCGGGAATATCGCCCCGCGCCTTCTCAATTCTTCGCTGATCACCGATGATCAGGGCGTGTGGTTCATCCCCACCGACTATGCCTATACCGCCACCGCCTTCAACAAGGACCAGGTGCCCGAAGAGGACGTGGCCACCCTGAACGTCTTTACCAACCCGAAATACGAAGGCCGTGTCTCGCTGCCCGATTCTTCGGATGACGTTTGGTCGCTGGCCTTCCTTGCCACGGGGGTTACCGACTGGTCCAACGTAACCGATGAACAGTTCGCCGCCGCCGGAGCCTGGCTGCGCGAGGCGCACAAGAACGTGCGCGCCTATTGGTCCGACCCGGCCGAAATGGCGCAGCTGATGGCCACCGGCGAAGTGCTCGTTGCCTGGTCGTGGAATGACGGCGTGGCGCTGCTGCAAGCCGAAGGCTTTCCGATCGGCTTCCAGCGCAGCCCGGCCGAAGGATCGGCCACATGGTTCTGCGGCTTCGTGAATTTCAAGGATGGCCCGGGGTCGGAAGACAAGGCCTATGACTTCATGAATTCGTTGCTGGCCCATGGCTCTGCCAAGGCGCTGCTTGATGAACTGGGCTACGCCCATTCCAACGATGCCGCCATGGCCGAAATCACCGAGGACGAGCTGAAAGCCGCCTTCGTCGATCCGGTCACCACGACGCTGCTGGCCCAGACCCCGGTTTCCGCCGAATTCCGCGAAAAGATGATCAACGAATTCGAACTGATCAAATCCGGCTTCTGATCCGCCAGATCCTGTTCCGTACCGGCGCCCGGGCTCTCCCCCGGGCGCCGTCTTTTTTCGGCGTCATGTCCGCGTTACTTTCGCCGCCGAAGCTCTGGCCATGATCCAGTTGCGCCCCGCCCACAGATCGGATGCCGGCTTCATGATCCGGCTTGAAGCCATGGTGATGGCCGCTCATGCCCGCGCCCTCTGGGGCCGGTTCCATCCGGCGCCTGACCCAACTTGCTCGGATCTGGAAAACAGCCGGATCGTGGAACGCAATGGCGCCCCCGTCGGTTATCTCACCCTTGAACGCACGCCAGATCATCTGCGCCTGCGCAAACTTTACCTCGCCCCCGGCCATCAGGGTCATGGCCTTGGCAAACAGCTTCTTCACATCGCCCGGGCAGAGGCTGCCGCCGCCGGCCTGCCGCTGCGCCTCAGCGTGCTGCGCCCCAACACCCGCGCCCTGAACTTCTACCTGCGCGAAGGTCTTGAACCCGTCGAAACCACCGCAGAACGCATTTTTCTGCAATCGCCTTCCTGAAATCACCACCGATCCGGGCTTGTGGCACCCCCACGGCGCGCCTATATTCCTCCTGTTCGGGTTCGCCCGGACTATGGCGATAAACGCACCTGTAATAGACGGCTCGGACCCGGGGGCGGTACCCGGCGGCTCCACCATTCCACCCGGCGTTGCGGGGGTTCGGGGTCGAAATAGGATCGACGAACGTTCAAAGAGGCCAGCTTTCGCTCGGTGAGCTACCGCCGTTATCGGTGCAAAAGTACAGTTGCCAACGACAACCGTGCTCCGATGGCTCTGGCTGCGTAAGCAGTTCGAGGTATCGAAACCTAAGTCCTTACGCTTAGCCGCCTAAGGCGGGGCCCGCCGGAGCCTGGCAACAGAATCCGGCACTTTCCCCCAGCCCTGCCAAATCCCGCGCATTTGTTTAAAACTTGCGCTTCATCTTGGCCAAAATACTCCGGGGGGAAGGATTTCCGCCCCGCGGAAATCCGTGGGGGGCAGCGCCCCCCTAGGCCCGCAAGACCGCCCCGGGGTTCATGATCCCCGCAGGGTCCAGCGCCGCCTTGATCGCCCGCATCGCCGCCAGCTTGGCCGGATCGCCATAGGTTTCCAGATCCGCCACCTTCAGCCGGCCAATACCATGCTCGGCGCTGACAGACCCGCCAAGGGCATGCACCAGATCATGCACACAAGCCTTCACCCGGTCACGCTGGTGGTCATGGTCCGGCCGGGTCCGGCCGGGACGGGGGAAGACGTTGAAATGCAGGTTCCCATCGCCCAAGTGCCCGAAACAGTTGACCCGAAAGCTGTCAATCCCGGCCAGGGCCTGGATGGCCCGGGGGATGAAGCCCGCAATCTCGGAAAGTGGCAGGCTGATGTCGTGGCTCGATACCGCCCCGATCCGGCGGTTTGCCAGCGGGATCGATTCGCGGATACGCCAGAGGCTTGCGCGCTGCGCCTCGCTGGCCGCGATCACGCCATCCGTCACCAGCCCCGCCTCCGCCGCCTCTGCATAAAGCGCCGCCATCGCCTCTTCCGGCGCAATCTCGCGCGGCAAGCCGAGATCCACCAGAACCGACCATTCCGGCAGCGGCAAAAGCGGCACCTTCACCTCGGGCATCGTCTCGGCCAGAAAGTCATAGCCCGTGCGGTGGATCAGCTCGAAAGCCGAAACCATCCCCGAAAGCCGCCCCTCTGCCAGTGCCAGAAGCCTCAGCGCCGCCTCGGGCGACGGTACCGCCAGCAGGGCCGCAACCGATGCCGCAGGTTCGGGAAACAGCCGCAAGCTGGCCGCGGTGATGATCCCCAGCGTGCCTTCCGACCCGATCAGCAGATGGCGCAGGTCATAGCCGGTATTGTCCTTGCGCAGCCGCTTCAGACCGTTGAATATCTGCCCGTCCGGCAGCACTGCCTCTACCCCCAGGCACAGGTCGCGCGCATTGCCATAGCGCAGCACGTTCACCCCCCCGGCATTCGACGCCAGATTACCCCCGATCCGCGCAGATCCTTCCGAAGCCAGCGACAGCGGAAACAGCCGGCCGATCCGCCCGGCCTCCTCCTGCACTGTCTGCAGGATCATGCCCGCCTCGACGACCAGCACGTTTTCGTCGGGGTACGCGCCGCGCAGTGCCGTCATCCGTTCCAGCGACACAATCAGCGGCGAGGCGCCCGCCGCCATGATCTGCCCGCCCACCAGACCGGTGCCCCCGGCCCGGGGCACGATACCGACACGCGCCTCGGCACAGGCCTGCACAATCCGCGACACCTCGGCGGTTGACCGAGGGCAGGCCACAGCCCCGCCCAGCCCCGTCCAGCGGCCTCGCGGCTCTTCCACATCTGCCGGCGCCACCGGACGCAGCATGCCGGGCAGCGCCCGGTCAAGTTTTTCCAGAAAGTCGGACGAACAGGTATTCAGCATGGGCCACTCCTTGCCGGCCTCATACCCTGCCCGAAGGGCTTTGTCAGTTCAGGAATTCCGGGTCCAGCACCATGATCGTGGGCCGCCCCGGCAAATCCTGAAGCGAAAGCTGCAAATCCGGCAAGCCGGTTTCCACCACCTCGAAAGCGCCCTTCATATCGTTCAGGAACACTTCCAGCGAGGCGCCCGAAAACCAGTGCATCGGCAGCACCACCGAAGACCGGAAGCGCTTGACCACCTCGGCCATTTCAGCCGTCGCCATGGTATAGCCGCCATCCACCGGCACCATGATGACATCCAGCCGCCCCACGGCGGCAAACTGCGCCTCGTCCGGCGGGTGGTGCAGATGACCCAGATGGCCGATGCACAGGCCTGCCACCTCGAACACAAAGATCGAATTGCCGTTCTTGCGCGCGCCATCCCCAAACCGGGACCGCACGTCGGTATGCACGTTGCGGATCAGGATTTCACCCAGATCAAGTTCATGCGCCTTGGGCACATCCCCCTCGGCCCAGCCTTCCAGCACATGCGGGATCCGCGGATCGGGGGCGGCGATCCAGTGGGTGTGATGGGCATTGTTCATCGTCACCACATCGGGCACCCAGTCCCGCCCGCCGGTAAAGCCGTTGTAATCCGTAACAACCGTCAATCCGCCCGGGGTTTCGATCACGAAACTGGCGTGATCGATGTAGCGGATTCTGACGTGATCCGCCTCGACCGGCGCCCCCAGCGATGCGCGCATGATGGTTTCCGGGCCCCGGGCCATGGCATGACAGTGGCTGGGTATACGCTCTTGCGCAAAGGCAGGAAGGGCAAGGAACAGCGCGGGAAGGATGGTCAGTCGCATCGGGCACCTCCGGGTTATACGGAGAAAAGTAGCATGCCCTCGCCCGGCTTCATCGCCCCCGACCGATCACGGATGCGTCATCCAGCCCGAAATCTCACCACCCTGTGCGGCCTAGCCCACATCCGTCCGGCCACGACGGTCAGACCGCAGGGCGGCGTAGAGCACATGGTTGCGCCACCGTCCGTTGATCTGCAAATAGCTTTGCGCGACCCCTTCATACTTGAAGCCCGATTTTTCCAGAACGCCCCTGCTGGCCACGTTTTCCGGCAAGCAGGCGGCCTCGATCCGGCTCAGGTCCAGCCCGGTGAAGGCATGGTGGACCACCGCCTGAATGGCCTCGCGCATGTAACCCCGTCGGCTGAACCTTTCGCCGATCCAGTAGCCGATGGTGCCACATTGCGCGGGCCCACGGCGGATGTTGTCCAGGGTGATCGCCCCCAGCACCACCCCGTCTTCCCGCCGCACCAGCAGGAATGGCAGCGCCGTACCCTGCGCCTCGGCACGCTGGGCCCAATAGACGCGGTTGGTAAAGGAACGGCGGCCAAGATGATCCTCGGCCCAGACCGGTTCCCACGGGGTCAGGAAGGCGGCACTTTCCTGACGCAAGGCCGCCCACGCCCGCCAATCCTGATGCTGGGGCAGGCGCAGGGTCATGCGCTCAGTCTCCAACTTCGGACGGCGGCGAAAGGGCAGCATCAGGCGGCCAATCTGTCGCGGATCGCCTCCAGCCCCGGCGCCTTGGCCACCGGGCCATAAAGCGCAAGGGCAGAGCGCGCGCCGGCCAGATGACCGGCAAAGGCGCGCACATCCTGCATGCTGACGGCGTCAATGCGCTCGACAGCCTCTTCCGGGCCGGGAACCCTGCCCCAGATCGACAGCATGCGCGCATTGCGTTCGGCCCGGTTCGATGGCGATTCAAGACCCATCAGAAGCCCCGCCTTCAACTGCGACCGCGCGCGCGCCACTTCGGCTTCGGTCATGTCTTCGGCCGCGCGCTTCATCTCGTCTGCGGTCAGCCGCGCCAGATCGGCAATCTCGGCCTTTGACGTGCCGGCATAGATGGTGATTGACCCGGTATCTTCATAGGCCCCTGCCTGCGCAAAGATCGAATAGCACAGCCCCCGCTCCTCGCGGATCTTCTGGAACAGCCGGCTGGACATGCCGCCTCCCATGGCCATGGCATAGACCTGCGCGGCGTAAACATCCGGGTCGCGAAAACCGGGCGCCTCCAGGGACAGGGCGAAGTGCACCTGTTCCAGCTTCTTCACCTCGCGCCGTTCCCCACCGATGAACCGCGCGGCGGGCGGGGCATTGCCGCCAATGGGCTGCAAACCGCCAAAGATGGCCCGCGCCTGATGGACGATGGCATCGTGATCCACCCCGCCCGCCGCGGAAAGGATCATCCGGTCGGGGCCATAATGCTGGCCGACAAAGGCCAGCAGATCATCCCGGCCAAAGGCACTGACGCGCTCGGAAGGTCCAAGGATGGTTCGTCCGAAGGGCTGGTCGGGATAGCTGACCTCTTGCAACCAGTCAAAGATGATGTCGTCGGGCGTATCCAGCGCCTGCCCGATTTCCTGCAGGATGACATGGCGTTCCGTCTCGATCTCGCGCGGGTCGAAGACCGGGTTCAGCACAATGTCGGAAATCACATCCAGAGCCAGCGGCACATCAGCCACCAGACAGCGCGCGTAATAGGCTGTCATTTCCTTCGAGGTATAGGCGTTGATATAGCCCCCCACATCCTCGATCTCTTCGGCAATCTGCAAGGCCGTGCGGCGCGTGGTGCCCTTGAAGGCCATGTGTTCCAGAAAATGCGCGATGCCGTTCTGCGGCGCCGTTTCATGCCGCCCCCCGGCCATCACCCAAAGCCCGACAGAGGCCGATTGCAGGCCCGGCATATGTTCGGTCACGATCCGCAGGCCATTGGGCAGGGTCGAGATCTGAAGGCTCACTGCGCGATCCTTTCGCGGATAAGGGCTTGCAGGCGGCCAAGGTCATTGGGAACCCGCGTCATCCGCTCATACCTGTCGAAAAGGTCGGCCATGCGGGGCGGCAACTCGGGCCGCTGGCCGATGGCTTCCTGCACCGCATCGGGGAATTTCGCCGGGTGTGCGGTGGCAAGGGTAATCATCGGCGTGGCCCCCAGATGGCCGTTTGCCACCTTCACCCCAACGGCGGTGTGGGGACACAACACTTCTCCGGTGCGGACATATTCGCGCGCGATGGTGGCGGTGGTTTCTTCCTCGGAACAGCGACCCGAGGCAAAGGTCGCCCGCAAGCGTTCCAGTGCGCCCTGGCTGATATGGAAACCGCCCGTGCGCAATTCGGCCATCAACTGCGCCACGGCCTTGCCATCCCGGTCATAGGCATCGAACAGCGCCCGTTCGAAGTTTGACGAAACCTGAATGTCCATCGACGGGCTTATCGACGGGCGCACGCCATCTGTCTTGTAGTCGCCCGAGGTCAGCGCCCGGTGCAGGATGTCATTCTGGTTCGTCGCCACCACCAGCTTTTCAATCGGCAGACCCATCCGCCGGGCGATGTAGCCCGCGAAGATATCGCCGAAATTGCCGGTGGGCACCGTAAAGCTTACCGCGCGATGCGGCGCGCCAAGGCTGACTGCGCTGCTGAAATAATAGACCACCTGCGCCAGCACCCGCGCCCAGTTGATGCTGTTCACCCCCGCCAGATGCACCCCGTCGCGAAAGGCGAAATCGTTGAACATGTCCTTCACGCGGGCCTGACAATCATCGAAATCGCCGTCCATCGCCAGGGCATGCACGTTGCTTTCGCTGGGTGTGGTCATCTGCCGGCGCTGCACGGCAGAGACTCGGCCATGCGGGAACAGGATGAAAACATCCACATTCGCCAGCCCCCGGAACGCCTCGATCGCCGCCGATCCGGTAT
>JALQTL010000054.1 GCA_023260935.1 Paracoccaceae bacterium | reverse complement strand
GGTCACGCCCTTGCCATAGCCATTGGCCTCGGCATGTGCGATGGCGGCGGCAACGGCTTCGTCACCGGTCTGCACCTCGGCCCCGGCGAAGCCGCGCACAAAGCGCACCTTTTCTGACTTCATAGGAACATAGGCTTCCGTCAAGGGGGCATCCTGCGCCCCTTCGGCCACGAAAGCCGCCCTGATGGGCAGACCGTATTTGGAGGCGAAGTCGAAATCGCGCTGGTCATGGGCCGGGCAGCCGAAGATGGCGCCGGTGCCGTAATCCATCAGGATGAAGTTGGCGATCCAGACCGGCAGTTCCCACGACGGGTCCAGCGGATGCCTGACGCGGATGCCGGTGTCATAGCCAATCTTTTCGGCCGTCTCGATCTCTTCGGCGCTGGTGCCGCCCTTGCGGCAGGTGGCGATGAAGGCAGCAACCTTCGGATCGGCCTCCAGTGCCTTGGCCAGCGGGTGATCGGGGCTGATCGCGGCAAAGCTGGCGCCCATCAGAGTATCGGGGCGGGTGGTATAAACCTCCAGCCGGTCGAACCCGTCGGGCGCCCCGACCGTATCAAAGGCAAATTGCAGACCGCGCGACTTGCCAATCCAGTTGGCCTGCATCAGCCGCACCTTTTCGGGCCAGTCGGTCAAGCCATCCAGCGCGTTCAGCAGGTCTTCGGAATAATCGGAAATCTTGAAGAACCACTGCGTCAGTTCACGCCGTTCCACCGGGGCGTTCGACCGCCAGCCCTTCCCGTCGATCACCTGTTCGTTCGCCAGAACGGTCATGTCGACCGGGTCCCAGTTCACCACCGCGGCCTTGCGATAGACCAGCCCCTTTTCCAGCATGTCAAGGAACATGGCCTGCTGCTGGCCGTAATATTCCGGGTCACAGGTGGCGAATTCGCGGGTCCAGTCAATCGACAGGCCCAGCGGCATCATCTGGCCGCGCATGTCGGCGATGTTGCCATAAGTCCATTCCTTCGGATGGCCGCCGCGTTCCATCGCCGCGTTTTCAGCCGGCATCCCGAAAGCATCCCAGCCCATCGGGTGCAGCACCGAAAACCCCTGCGCCGCCTTGTAGCGGGCCACCACATCGCCCATGGTGTAATTGCGCACATGGCCCATGTGGATGCGCCCTGACGGATAGGGGAACATCTCCAGCACATAATACTTCGGCTTTGCCGGATCGCGACGGGCCAGAAACGCCTGCGCGTCATCCCAAGCCTTTTGCCATTTCGCTTCGATCTGGGCGGGTTCATAGCGCGACATCTGTGGTCCTCCGGCGTTCCGCGCGGAATTAACCCGATGCAGCGCAAAAGGTCCAGTGGCGGGCGCGTCCAGCCCGGCGATTCAGTCAACGTGCCCAGCGGCTCCGGGCCCGGATCACAGCAAAAATGGCGCCGCCAGAAGGCAACGCCATCGTTTCCGAACAGAAACGCGCGAATGCGCCTGAAGGATCAGGACGCGCGCTTTGCAGTGACCGGAAAGCCGACAAAGGTTTTCCCGTCCAAGCTGATGATGATCTTGCCATCCGCAAGCTGTGAGACGAACTGTCCCTGCACTGATACGCAACTGCCGATCGATATTGTGCGAAGCATCCGCCAATCCCCCATCAGGAATGCTGACATAGAATTATAATGAATTTGCCATAAATCCATGCAGAAAAAGTGAATCGAACACGATTTATTGGTCAACCTGTGAACAATCGGCAGATCAGAGCCAGTCGCGCAGGATGGGAATCAGCGGCAGATCGGCGGGAGGCATTGGAAAATCACGCAATTTTTCCGGGCGCACCCACGCCAGCGTCTGCCCTTCGCGCCCCTGAGCCACCCCCTGCCACTTGCGGCAGGCAAAAAGCGGCATCAGAAGATGGAAATCCTCATAGCTGTGGCTGGCGAAAGTCAGCGGGGCCAGACAACTTTTCCATGTATCAATGCCCAACTCTTCGCGCAATTCGCGAATCAGGGCGGCTTCCGGCGTCTCCCCCGGCTCTACCTTGCCGCCGGGGAATTCCCACAGGCCGGCAAGGCTTTTGCCCTCGGGGCGCTGCGCCAGAAGCACGCGGCCATCGGGATCTATCAGCGCAACCGCAGAAACAAGGATGACCTTCAAGACCGGTAATCCGCATTGATCTCGATATAGCGGTTGGTCAGATCACAGGTCCAGACCGTGCGCTTGCCGCGGCCAAGGCCCAGATCAACGCGGATCAGCAGTTCATCTTGCCGGAAATGTGCGGCCCCGTCCTCTTCGCGATAATCGGGATGACGCCATCCGTTGCGCGCCACCAGCACATCGCCGAAATGGATCGTCAGACGATCCCGGTCCGCCTCGGCCCCGGATTTGCCGATGGCCGCAACAATCCGGCCCCAGTTCGGGTCTTGCCCGGCCACGGCCGTCTTGACGAGCGGCGAGTTCGCAATGGCAAAGGCCGCACGGGCAGCATCGGCATCGCTTGCAGCACCGGTCACGCGGATTTCGACCAGCTTGGTTGCCCCTTCGCCATCACGGATCACCTGCAAGGCCAGATCGCGCATCACGCCATGCAGCGCCGTCTCGAACGCCTTGGCAACCGTGCCCTTCACCTCGGCCGCCGGGCTTTGGCCGGTGGCCGCCAACAGTAGCGTATCCGAGGTCGAGGTATCGCTGTCGACGGTAATCGAGTTGAAGGTGGCATCCACATTGCGTGCCAGCATCTTCTGTAGATTGGCGGCACTGATCCTGGCATCGGTGAAGATATAGACCAGCATCGTTGCCATATCGGGCGCGATCATGCCCGACCCCTTGGCAATACCGGCGATATGGATCACCCCACCGTCGCCCTGCACCGTCGCGGCAGCCCCCTTGGGGAAGGTATCGGTGGTCATCATCGCATGGGCGGCCATTTCGATGCCATCCTCGCGCAGGTTTTCGACCAGCTGCGGGATCACCGCCGTGATCTTTTCATGCGGCAGCGGTTCACCGATCACACCCGTTGACGAAGAAAAGACACGAGAGGCCGGAAGCCCCAGCGCCGCCGCAACACCACCAGTGACAGCGGCCACGGCCTCATCCCCCACCCTGCCGGTGAAGGCGTTGGAATTGCCAGAATTGACGATGATCGCGGCGCCCGTTCCCGGGGCTACTTTCATGGCCAGCTTTGCCTGACAGTCACGCACACAGCCCGACCGGGTGGAAGACCGGGTAAACACCCCGGCCATCGCCGTGCCGGGGGCCAGACGGATCAGCATCACATCCTTGCGGTTGGTGTATTTCACCCCCGCTTCGGCGGCAGCAAAATCAACGCCGGCAATCTGCGGCAGGGCCGGAAAGCCGCCCTTTGGCGCCAAGGGAGAAACCATCTTTACCGGCTTCACGCGGGCGGCCACCTTTGTGGCCACCTCGTCAAGCTCTTCGCGCACCTCTTCGGCAACGTCACCGATGGCTTCGGCAAGCCGGGCCTTCAGCTTCTTGACCTTCTTCTTCAGATCCCGGGCTTCGGATTTCCAGTCGGTCTTGGGCATGGCGCTTCCCCGCAGGATGTCAGTATTTACTTCGCCACCAGCGTTGCATCACGCAGCAAGGCCGGGTCAAGGCCTTCTCCGGGGCGGGTGACTTCGGCCTTGTCGGTCAGTTCCTTGATCCGGGCATCCACGGCGGCCTTTTCAATCTCGGACGCCAGTTCGTCGCGCACATCATCCAGCGACGGCGCGGCGGCAAGCCGCGTTTCATTGACAAGGATAAGATGCCAGCCGAACTGCGATTGCACCGGGCCTGCCACCTTGCCCACCTCGGCCGCAATCACGGCATCCTCGAAGGGCTTGACCATCATGCCCTTGCCAAACCACCCCAGCGCCCCGCCATTGGCGCCAGACCCGACATCGGTGGAATTGGCCTTGGCAAGTTCGGCGAAATCGGCGCCGGCTTCGATCTGGGCTTTCAGTTCGTTCGCCTTCTCCTCGCTATCCACAAGAATATGCGCGGCGTTGTATTCGGTTTCAGGCTGGGCATCCTTGAACCTTGCGTCATAGGCGGCCTGAAGCGCCTCATCGGTCACGGCCGATGCAACGACATCCTGAAGCGCCACGCCCGAAAGATAGCCGCGGCGATCATTCTCCAGCGCCAGCTTGTCACGCAGGGCGGGCTCCCCGACCGATTGCTCCAGCGCGGTTTGCTGGATCAACTGGTCCAGAATACCCTTGAACAGCACGTCATCGGGCAACGACTGATATTGCGCGGGCAGGCTTTCGCGCAGCACCACCATGTGCCCCAGCGTGATTTCAGTGCCGTTCACCGTGGCCACGACCGTCGCGGCCGAAGGATCCTCGGCGAATGCCGGGCCCGAAATCGCCAGCGACAGGGCAACGCCCGCCAAAAGTACGGAACGTTTCATCATCTCACACCCTCCTGATGGGGCGGCGGCCCCGGCAAACGTTGACTATGGCAGGCCTGTCCCTTAAATCGCGGGGGTCGCGTGCGACAGGGCCGGCCGGCCTTCTTGGGCTTTCTATGGAAGGCGTTGGGGGTGGGCAAGGGCCAAGCCTCACACGATCCTGTCAGGAACACCCACGGAGAAAACATGCTGGGTCTTGGTTCGCTTGCACGCAAGGTATTTGGCACGCCGAATGATCGCAAGGTAAAGTCTGTCCGTCCGCTGGTTGTCAGGATCAACGCGCTGGAACCCGAGTTCGCGGCGCTGAGCGATGACGGGCTGAAGGAAAAGACGGCCGCCCTTGCCGCGCGGGCGCAATCCGGCGAAAGCCTTGATGCCCTTTTGCCCGAAGCCTTTGCCAACTGCCGCGAGGCCGCGAAACGCGCACTTGGCTTGCGGGCCTATGACGTGCAGCTGAAGGGCGGCATCTTCCTGCATCAGGGCAATATCGCCGAGATGAAGACGGGGGAAGGCA
>JALQTL010000313.1 GCA_023260935.1 Paracoccaceae bacterium | reverse complement strand
CATGATTGCCATGGCAGGGATCGAAATGCCGATCAAAGCGGTGCGCAGCCAGATTTCCAGCGCTGTGAACCTAATCGTGCAGGCCAGCCGCCTTCAGGACGGGTCGCGCCGGATGGTTTCCATCACCGAAATCACCGGGATGGAGGGCGAAGTCATCTCGATGCAGGAAGTGTTCCGCTATGAACGCCTTGGGCTTGAATCCAATGGCAAGATCATCGGGCGGTTCAACGCGACAGGCATCCGTTCGGCCTATTCCGAACGCTTCCGCCAGTGGGGCTATGATCTGCCCTCCTCTATCTACGAACCCATCGCATAAGGGAGGTATCCATGGAAATCAGCGCAGCCCCCCTTATCTATGTCCTGATCTTCGTGGCGGTCATCGTGATCGTCCAGGGCATCTATCTGACCGTCTTCGGCAAATCCATCAGCCTTGACAACCGGGTGAACCGGCGTCTGCAACTGATGCAGAAGAATTCGAACCGCGAGGAAGTGCTGGAGCAGCTCCGCAAGGAGATGAGCCAGCACATGTCATCGCGCGGGATCCCGCTTTATTCGCTTCTGGCGACCAAGGCGCAAAAGGCCAATATCGCCTTTTCCCCCAAGCAACTTGTGCTGATCATGGTGGCGATGTCGGTCGTGGCCTATGTCGGCCTGATGATCGGCACCGAGGCCAACCAGCAGATCCGGCTTCTGATGGCCGTGCTGATGGGGGTGGGCGGTGTCTATTTCTGGGTCAACCGCCTTGCCAAGAAGCGCATGTCGCTGATGGAAGAACAGCTTGCCGATGCCGTGGAACTGATGGTGCGTTCGCTGCGCGTGGGCCACCCCTTTGCTTCGGCCATCGGGATCGTTGCCAAGGAAGTGCCTGACCCGCTGGGCACCGAATTCGGCCTGATCGCCGACGAAGCCGCCTACGGCCGCAACATTGCCGAAGCGCTGAAGGTCTTTGCCGAACGGATGGACAATCAGGATTTGCGCTTTCTGGCCGTTGCCGTTGCGATCCAGCAGCAATCGGGCGGCAACCTTGCCGAAATTCTGGAAGGCCTGTCAAAGGTGATCCGGGCCCGCTACAAGCTGTTCCGCCGCGTCCGCGCCATCACCGCCGAAGCAAAATGGTCAGGCATGTTCCTGTCGGGCTTCCCGCTGGGCGCGCTGGTCGTCATCAACATGATCGACCCGAACTACTACGTCGACGTCAAGGACACCCCCGCCTTCGTGCCTGCCGCGATCTTTGTGGGCGTGATGCTGACGATCAACGTCTTCTACATGAAGATCATGACGAACATCAAAGTATAAGGCATCGCCGCCATGTTTGAGTCGCTGAACCAGACCCTGACCGAACTTCTGGGCCCGATGGGGCCGCTGCTGGCGCTTGGCGGCGTCGGGCTCTTGCTGATCATCCTGGCCTTGCCCAGCATGCTCAAGCGCGAGAAAGACCCGCTGGACAAGATCCGCGCACAGCGTACCGGAAAGGTGGAAAAGACCGCCGCCCTGCGCCGTGGCGGCAAATCGCCAGGGGCCGAAAAGCTGGACCGCTTTGCCAGCTATCTTGAACCAAAGACGGCCGAAGAACTTTCGGCCACCCGCCTGAAACTGCTTCGCGCCGGGTACCGGTCGAAGGATGCCGTGCGCCTGTTCCACTTCACGCAATTCGCGCTGGGAATCGGTGCGCTGGCTGTCGGGCTGTTGCTGGCCGTGCTGAAATCCACCCAGCAAGAAATGACCAGCACAACGATGGTTCTTTACACCATCTTGCCGGCGGCCATTGGCTACTATGTGCCGCAGTACTGGGTGCAACGCCGGATTCAATCGCGCCAGCAGGAAATCACCGAAGGGTTCCCCGATGCACTGGACATGATGCTGGTCTGCGTCGAAGCTGGGCAATCGCTTGACCAGTCGATCATCCGCGTCGCCAACGAAGCCAAGGCCAGCTATCCCGCTTTGGGCGAGGAATTCGAAATGGTGGCGCATGAGGTGAAGGCTGGCAAGGAACGATCTGTCGTGCTGCGCGACATGTCGGAACGGGTGAACCTGCCTGACCTGACCTCTTTCACCACAACGCTGATCCAGTCTTCAAGCTTCGGCACCTCAATCGCCGATGCGCTGCGTATCTATTCCTCGGAAATGCGTGACAAACGGATCATGCGCGCCGAAGAAAAGGCAAATACCATCCCCACGAAGCTGACCCTTGGCACAATGCTCTTCACCGTGCCGCCGCTTCTGGTTATCCTTATCGGGCCATCGCTGTACAAGTTTGCATCGCAGATGTCCGGAGGCTGATATCCCGACCCGCCACGCAAGGCCCGTTCTGGCCCTGACCTTGACTGTGCTGCTCGCCGCCTGTGGGTCCACTGGCGGCGGGATATTTTCGGGTGGCGATGTCAGCCGGAATACGCCTTATGGCGTCAACCCGCGGGAAGAGGGCGTCGATGGCCTGATTGTCGGCCACCGCCTGATGGAGTCGGGAGAATACGAACTGGCCCTGAAAGCCTATTTGCGGGCCGCGGCCACCCATGGGCTGACAGCCGATGTGCTTTCCGCCCTTGGGTCTGCCAACCTTCATCTTGGCCGGCTGCATCAGGCCGAAAGCCTGCTGCGCCAGGCCACAGACGAAGATCCGGTTTCCGTGCCCGCGCTGAACAACCTTGGCGTCGTACTGATGGAGCGGGGCAACTATGGCGAAGCCCGCGTTTTTTTCCAGCGCGCCTTTGCCGCCGATAGTGGCCAAACGGACGCGATCCGCGAAAACCTGAAGCATGCCATCGCGAAAACCGAAGATAAAGTCTATGATGAACCCGAGGAAACACCAAGGTTCACCCTCGTCCGGCGCGGGGCCAGCACTTACGAGCTGCTGTCCGAGCTTTAGGCGAGGCAAGGACGAGAGCAGTCAAAGAGGACGCAAAATGCGCCGACCGATTATCGTGGCCCTGTGCCTGACCGGCACGGTAGCCCTGACCGCCTGCCAGAAATCCCCCGATGCCGAAGTTCAGCGTGCGCTGAAAGATGTGAACGTCATCGACGAATCCAACCTGTCCGACATCATGCTGACAGTGGGCGACCCGGACGAGGCGGTGTCGTATTTCTCGCGAACCGCTGAACAGAACCCCGACCGCATCGATCTGAAGCGCGGCCTTGGCAAAAGCCTTGTGCGCGCCGGCCGGGCGACAGAGGCCGTGGCGGTCTGGCGGCAGGTTGTGGCGCACCCCGAAGCGCAGAACGAAGATCGCGTTTCGCTGGCCGATGCGCTGATCCGGTCGAACGACTGGACGGGCGCCGAGGCCGAGCTGAACAAGGTGCCGCCGACGCATGAAACCTTTGAACGCTATCGGCTGGAAGCCATGGTTGCCGACAGCAAGAAGGACTGGAAGAAAGCCGACAGTTTCTATGAAATCGCGGCCGGGCTGACATCGAAACCCGCGGCCGTGCTGAACAACTGGGGCTTTTCAAAGCTGAGCCGGGGCGATGCCGCCGGGGCAGAAAAGCTTTTTGTTCAGGCCCTTACCTACGATTCTGGCCGCTTCACCACAAAGAACAATCTGGTTCTGGCCCGAGGCGCGCAGCGCAAATACGATCTGCCCGTCGTCACCATGACCCAGGCCGAACGGGCCGAATTGCTGTACACGCTGGCGCTTTCCGCCATCAAGCAGGGCGATGTGACTGTCGGCAAGCAATTGCTGCGCGAGGCGGTCGAAACCCACCCTCAGCATTTCGAGGCCGCGGCCCGCAGTCTTGCGGCGCTTGAAGCATGACCCCCGGCGCTGCACTCGCCCTGCTGCCCTTTGCCGTTGCCATAGGCATCTGGGTAGCGTGGAGCGACATGAAATTCATGAAGATCCCCAACAAGGCCGTGATGGCCCTGCTGGCGGTCTGGCTGGTTCCGGGGCTTCTGGCCGTTCTGCTGACAGGATTGCCGATCATGTCCTGGCTTTGGGGCTGGACTTTGGCGGGCATCACCCTTGCCATCGGCTTTGTGATGAATGCGACGCGTCTGGTCGGCGCGGGCGATGCCAAATTCGCCGCCGCCATGGCCCCCTTCTTCGTGGGGGCCGATCCGCGCATGGCCTTTGCTCTGTTCGCCGCCTGCCTTCTGGGCGCCTTTGTCGCGCATCGCGGCGCGCGCCTTGTCGGGCCGCTGCGCAGTGCCACAACAGAATGGGCAAGCTGGACACATAAGGACTTTCCGATGGGTCTGGCCCTGTCAGGAACACTCGTTTTCCATCTTTTGCTCACAATTGGCAGCGCATTCTAGGGCACGATTCCTGCCATAACGCGGGGATTGTTTCCTAAACCCGTGCTTCAGGATCTGACGGCCCCGCCATGAATATGCATACCACGCCGAACGTGATTGCCCCGCCCATGCCAAAGACGCTGGCCGATACCGGGCTGTCGTTGGTCATGATGCGGGATATCCTGCTGAAGACCATCTTCCGCATGAACCTGAACCTTGTGTCCGATCTGTCGCGGGTGATCTCACTTTCCGTGCCGTTGACACAGGAGCTGATCGATATCGCCCGCAGCCAGAAACTGGTCGAAGCGACCGGCACGCTGCACGCCACATCGGGCAATGAAATGGGCTATCAGCTGACAGACAGCGGCAAGGCCCGCGCGCTGGATGCCCTTTCGCAATCGGAATATTACGGCGCCATGCCGGTTCCGCTGGCCGCCTATGGCGAACAGATGAAACGCCAATCCGTCCGCGACATCCGGCTGACGCGGGATCAGCTGGTGGGTGCCATGGGCCATCTGATCCTGCCGCCCGACCTTTTGGGCCACCTTGGCCCCGCCGTTACCTCTGGCCGCTCGATCCTGCTTTACGGCCCGCCGGGCAACGGCAAATCCTCGATCTCGAACGGGATCAGGGCT
>JALQTL010000286.1 GCA_023260935.1 Paracoccaceae bacterium | reverse complement strand
CCGAGTTTGCGGGCCAGCATCTTCTGGTCTTCTTCGGCTTCACCAACTGCCCGGACGTCTGCCCGACAGCACTTTCCGAAGTGGCGCAGGTGATGGACGATCTGGGCGACGACGCTGCCCTTGTGCAGCCTCTGTTCATCTCGATCGATCCCGAGCGGGATCGCACGGGATGCGGCTGGCCGTGGGCTGTCGGTGACGCTCGCCGAAATGAACGATCTCGCCTCTGCAACGTCCTCTGCGTCGACCAAGCTGTTTCATGGCGGTCTGCGCTATCTCGAATATTTCGAATTCCGTCTTGTGCGCGAAGCACTGGTCGAGCGTGAAGTGCTGCTCAAGGCGATGCCGCATATCAGCTGGCCGATGCGATTTGTCCTTCCTTATCATGGGGATATGCGGTTCGAATCCGACACGCCAACGTCGCGCCTGCTGAGTTTCATCATGCCGTGGATGAAAGGGCGTCGTCCCGCTTGGCTCATCCGCCTTGGTCTTTTCCTTTATGACAATCTGGGTGGACGCAAAATTCTGCCCGGCACCAAAACGCTTGATTTGCGCGGTACCGCCGAAGGTGCGCCGCTCGAGGATCGGTTTGCCAAGGCGTACGAATATTCGGATTGCTGGATCGAGGATTCGCGTCTGGTCATTCTGAATGCCCGCGATGCCGAGGCGCGGGGGGCCATGATCCTGCCGCGCACGAAAGTTCTGTCGGCGGCGCGGGACGGTGATCTCTGGCGCATCGAAACGCAAAATACCGAAAGCGGCGAAACCCGCACACATACCGCGAAGATGTTGGTGAATGCGGGTGGTCCCTGGGTTGGTGACATCATCCAGACCAAGGTCCGACTGAATTCGAAAGAGGGTGTCCGCCTTGTCCGTGGTTCGCATATCGTGACGCGCAAGCTCTACGATCACGACAAGTGCTACTTCTTCCAAGGCACGGATGGCCGGATCATCTTTGCGATCCCCTATGAGACCGATTTCACCCTGATCGGCACCACCGACGCCGAACATGACGATCCGGCAAACAAACCGGTCTGCACCCCGGAAGAGCAGTCCTACCTGCTCAACTTTGCCAACCAGTACTTCAAGCAGGACCTGACGGCCGCCGATGTGGTCTGGACCTATTCCGGCGTCCGACCGCTCTATGATGACGGCGCCAGCAGCGCGACGGCGGCGACCCGCGATTACACGCTCAAGGTCGATGCCAATGGCGGCGCAGCTGTGTTGAACATCTTTGGCGGCAAGATCACCACCTATCGCCGCCTCGCCGAAAGCGCGCTTGAAAAGATCGCCGAGCAGTTGCCGAACGTCAAAGGCCCTTGGACTGCAGGTGTCACGCTGCCCGGCGGTGATTTCCCGGTCGACGGGTTCGATGCGCAGGTGGCCAAGCTGCAGGACGCGTTTCCGTTTCTTGACGCCTTCTGGGCCCGCCGCCTCGTGCGCGCCTATGGGACGGAGGCACCGGCAATCCTCGGAACCGCCAAGGAAGCAGGCGATCTGGGACGCGATTTCGGCGCGACCCTGACCGAGGCCGAAGTGCATTGGCTGATGACACACGAATACGCCCACACCGCCGAAGATGTCGTGTGGCGCCGCAACAAGCTTGGTCTGAGACTTAGTGCTGAACAGATTACCGCGTTGGACGCATGGATGGCGGATCACCGTCAATCGCTGTCCAAGGCGGCGGAATAGGGGGCCGGACATGACACTTGAACTGAAAGGCGTGTCCAAGGTGGTAGAGGGTCAGACCCATATCTACCCCACGGACCTGACGCTGGAAAAAGGCACGATGAACGTGCTCTTGGGGCCAACCCTGTCGGGCAAGACATCGCTGATGCGTTTGATGGCAGGGCTGGATGTGCCCGCGACCGGCAAGATCATCTGGCAGGGCAAGGATGTCACTGGGATGCGCGTGCAGGATCGCAAGGTCGCGATGGTGTACCAGCAGTTCATCAACTACCCGTCGATGACCGTCTACGACAACATCGCATCCCCGATGAAGCTCATGGGGGTCGACCGGGCCGAGATTGACCGCCGCGTGCGCGAAACCGCCGAGTTGATGAAGCTGACCCCGATGCTCGACCGCAAGCCGCTGGAACTCTCGGGCGGTCAGCAGCAGCGCTGTGCCCTGGCGCGGGCGCTGGTCAAGAACGCGGGCCTTGTCCTGCTGGATGAACCGCTTGCCAACCTTGACTACAAGCTGCGCGAGGAACTTCGCATCGAAATCCCCAAGATTTTCGAGGAATCGGGCTCGATCTTCGTCTACGCCACAACGGAACCCGAAGAGGCGCTTTTGCTGGGCGGCAACACCGCCACGCTTTGGGAGGGCCGGGTCACGCAGTTCGGCCCGACGCCGGAGGTCTACCGCCAGCCGGTGGATGCGACCACCGCGCGGGTCTTCAGCGATCCGCCGATGAACTTCCTTGCCGTGACCAAGACGGGCAACCAACTGACCTTTGGCAACAACACGTCGACGCCGGCAATGGGTCGGTTGGCCGATCTGCCCGATGGCAAATACACGGCCGGGTTCCGACCCAATCATCTGGAGATCAGCCAGCATTCAGCAGACGCGATGTCGTTCACGACGCAACTGACCGTGACCGAACTTACCGGGTCGGAAACCTTTGTGCATCTGGATCACCACGGCCAACGCTGGGTGGGTCTGATCCACGGAGTGCATGATCTGAAACTGGGCGAAGACCTGAATGTGTGGCTGGACCCACGTCATGTTTATGTCTTCGACGAGCAGGGCAAGATGATCGCCCCCGCGTCTTACGCGCTGGCGGCCTGAGGAACGGATATGGCAAAGATCACACTCGATAATCTGGCACATTCCTATCTGCCCAACCCGAAATCCGAGGATGATTTCGCCCTCAAGGAGTTGAACCACGATTGGGACGATGGTGCCGCCTATGCGCTGTTGGGGGCGTCTGGCTGCGGAAAATCCACGCTTCTCAATATTATATCGGGTCTTCTTCATCCGTCGCAGGGCCGCATTCTGTTTGACGGCCAAGACGTGACCCACGCGCCTACGGCGGAACGCAACATCGCGCAGGTGTTCCAGTTTCCGGTCGTCTACGACACGATGACCGTTCACGACAATCTTGCTTTCCCGCTGCGCAACCGCGGACGCGATGAGGCCTATGTCGCTGCCCGCGTGCAGGAAATCGCCAAGATGATCGGCATGGAGGACATGCTGAAGAAAAAGGCCCGTGGCCTCACGGCGGATGCCAAGCAGAAGATCAGCCTTGGGCGCGGCATGGTGCGCGAGGATGTGAACGCCATCCTTTTCGATGAACCGCTGACGGTGATCGACCCGCATATGAAGTGGGAACTCAGGACGCAGCTGAAACAGCTGCATCGTCAGTTCGGCCATACGATGATCTATGTCACCCATGACCAGACCGAGGCGCTTACCTTCGCCGACAAGGTGGTGGTGATGTATGATGGCCGCGTGGTGCAGATGGGCACGCCGGAAGAACTGTTCGAAACCCCCGCCCATACCTTCGTGGGGTATTTCATCGGCTCTCCCGGCATGAACCTGCTGGATGCGCGGGTCGAAGGAAACCGGGCCCACCTGCAAGGGGCAACGGTAGAACTGGGTGCGGCCTATGGGCCAGTTTCGGGCCGCACCCAGATCGGCATCCGGCCGGAATATACCGTGCTGACCAGTGGCGAGGGCCTGCCCGTGCGCATTCGCCGGGTGGAAGATGTGGGCAGGCACAGGCTTGTGCGGGCCGAGGCGGCGGGGCAGGCACTGAACATCGTGGTGCCCGAAGGTCTGCCGATCAGTGCCGACATGAGCCATGTCAGCTTCGTCGCCGACAGGATCAACGTTTATGCCGATGACTGGCGCGTGCAGGGCCAGCCGGCAGGAAAGGCCGCCTGATGGAAAAGACCGTCAACAACAAGGCGTGGTTCCTTGTCTTGCCCGTGCTGGTGATCGTGGCCTTTTCGGCCGTGATCCCGCTGATGACCGTGGTGAACTATTCGGTCAACGATACGTTCGGGAACAACGAATTCTTCTGGGCCGGGCTGGAATGGTTCGAAGAGATGGTGACATCTTCCCGACTGCATGATGCGCTGGGGCGGCAGATCCTGTTTACCGCCATCATCCTGTCGATTCAGGTGCCACTTGGCATCTTCATTGCGCTGAACATGCCGAAAACGGGGTTCTGGGCCAGTGTGTGCCTTGTGCTGATGGCGCTGCCGCTGCTGATCCCCTTCAACGTGGTGGGCACGATCTGGCAGATCTTCGGGCGGGTGGATATCGGCCTTCTGGGGCACACGCTGGCCGCACTGGGCATCGACTACAATTACACCAACGACCCGCTGGATGCCTGGCTGACGGTGATCGTGATGGATGTCTGGCACTGGACATCGCTGGTGGCGCTGCTGGCCTATGCCGGGCTGCAATCCATCCCGCAGGCCTATTATCAGGCTGCCGAGATCGATCAGGCCAGCCGCTGGGCCGTGTTCCGCTACATCGAACTGCCAAAGATGAAGGGCGTGCTGCTGATCGCCATCCTGCTGCGCTTCATGGACAGTTTCATGATCTACACCGAACCCTTCGTCGTGACCGGCGGCGGCCCGGGCAATTCGACCACCTTCCTGTCCATCGATCTTGTGAAGATGGCCATCGGCCAGTTCGACCTTGGCCCCGCCGCCGCCTTCTCGATCATGTATTTCCTGGTCATTCTGTTGGTCAGCTGGGTCTTTTACACCGTGATGACGAACCTTGACCGCGAGGAGGCGAAGTGATGCGGATGAAATCCTCGGCCATCGTGATGGTGCTTTATCTGCTGTTTCTGCTGGTGCCGATCTACTGGCTTTTGAACATGAGCCTGAAGACGAATACCGAGATCCTGTCGACCTTTACCCTGTTTCCGGCAGACCTGACCTTTCGCAACTATGCGGTCATCCTGACCGACCCAAGCTGGTATATGGGGTATGTCAATTCGATCATCTACGTCACGATGAACGTGGTGATCTCGCTGATCGTGGCGCTGCCGGCGGCCTATGCCTTCAGCCGCTACAGCTTCATGGGCGACAAGCACCTGTTCTTCTGGCTGCTGACCAACCGCATGGCGCCGCCGGCTGTGTTCGCGCTGCCGTTCTTTCAGCTTTATTCCAGCGTCGGACTGTTTGATACGCATATCGCCGTGGCCTTGGCGCATTGCCTGTTCAACGTGCCGCTGGCGGTATGGATCCTGGAAGGTTTCATGCGCGGCGTGCCAAAGGAAATCGACGAAACCGCCTATATCGACGGGTACAGCTTCCCCAAGTTCTTCGTAAAGATCTTCATGCCGCTGATCGCCAGCGGGATCGGCGTGGCCGCGTTCTTCTGCTTCATGTTCTCATGGGTGGAACTGCTTCTTTCCCGCACGCTGACAAGCGTGAATGCCAAGCCAATTGCCGCCACCATGACCCGCACGGTTTCGGCTTCCGGCATGGACTGGGGGGTGCTGGCCGCCGCCGGGGTGCTGACGATCGTGCCGGGCGCGCTGGTGATCTATTTTGTCCGCAACTACATCGCCAAGGGCTTCGCCCTGGGGAGGGTGTGATGACTACCGCAACCGTAAACCGTCGCGTCAACTGGACATTGATCACGCTGACGGCCGCGGCCGTTATGCTGGCCATCCTTGCCGCCCTGCTGCTTTCCGCGCCGCAGAAGGACGGGGCCATCGACTGGTTTTCGCCGATGATCAAGGGCGGCTGGATGGCCTGGACGCTGCCGGTAGCGCTGTTTTTCTGGGGGATTGCCTGCCTTCTGGTGACGATGACCATTCTTGCCATCCGTTTTCCCGAAACCCCGCGCGTCGGCATTCTGCGGATCGAAACCACGCGCGGCGATCGGCTGTTCATCAGCCTTCTGGGGTCAGCCTTCATCCATCTGATCTGGCTTTATTTCGCGGGCACGCCCCTGTGGGGCGCATCCGCATTGGCGCTTGTCTATGCCGCGGCGGTGTTCCGCTGGGTCTAGACGGGACGAACCTGCCGGGGGCCGGATCGTGATCCCCGCCCCCGGCCATACTGCGAAACGAACGTCTCACAATCTGGGAGGATACATAATGAGACTGCGTCAAACGACCACCGCCATGGCGCTTGCGCTGATGGCCTTCGGCGGGGCCCCGGCCTGGGCCGACATGGATGCCGCAAAGGCATTCCTTGATGCCGAAATCGGTGATCTGTCATCGCTGAGCCGCGCCGAGCAGGAAGCCGAAATGCAGTGGTTCATCGATGCCGCCAAGCCGCTGGCCGGCATGGAGATCAAGGTGGTGTCAGAAACCATCACCACGCATGAATACGAATCCAAGGTGCTGGCCCCGGCCTTTACCGCCATCACCGGCATCAAGGTCACGCATGACCTGATCGGCGAAGGCGATGTGGTCGAAAAGCTGCAAACGCAAATGCAGACCGGCGAGAACATCTATGACGGTTACATCAACGACTCGGACCTGATCGGCACCCACTGGCGCTATCAGCAGGCCCGCATCCTTGACGACTGGATGGCAGGCGAGGGCGCGGCCTTCACCAACCCGAACCTCGATGTGAACGATTTCATCGGCAAGTCCTTCACCACTGCGCCGGACGGCAAGATGTATCAGCTGCCCGACCAGCAGTTCGCGAACCTTTACTGGTTCCGCTATGACTGGTTCAACGACCAGAAGACCAAGGACGACTTCAAGGCCAAGTATGGCTATGACCTTGGCGTGCCGCTGAACTGGTCGGCTTATGAAGATATCGCCGAGTTCTTCACCGGGCGCGACATGTCCTATGCCGGGGGACCGTCCTCGGGCGTCTATGGCAACATGGACTATGGCAAGAAAGACCCGTCGCTTGGTTGGCGCTACACCGATGCCTGGATGTCGATGGCCGGCATGGGCGACGCGGGCGAACCGAACGGCCTTCCGGTCGACGAGTGGGGGATCCGCGTGGACGAAAACTCGCGTCCCGTCGGCTCTTGCGTGGCGCGTGGCGGTGCAACCAATGACGCGGCTGCCGTCTATGCCGTGACCAAGGCCATCGAATGGCTGCAAAAGTACACCCCGCCGGAAGCCCAGGGCATGACCTTCGGTGAAGCGGGCCCTGTGCCGGCACAGGGTTCGATCGCGCAGCAGATGTTCTGGTACACCGCCTTTACCGCAGACATGGTCAAGCCCGGGCTGCCGGTCATGAACGAAGATGGCACGCCGAAGTGGCGCATGGCACCTTCGCCTCATGGCGCCTATTGGCACGAAGGCATGAAGGTCGGCTATCAGGATGCCGGTTCCTGGACGCTGCTGAAATCCACCCCGGTGGACCGCGCACAGGCGGCCTGGCTGTATGCCCAGTTCGTCACCTCGAAGACCGTGGACGTGAAGAAAAGCCATGTCGGCCTGACATTCATCCGTGAGTCGACGATCCAGCACCAGAGCTTCACCGACCGCGCCCCGCAACTGGGTGGTCTGGTCGAATTCTATCGCTCGCCCGCCCGCGTGCAGTGGTCGCCCACGGGCACCAACGTGCCGGATTACCCGAAGCTGGCACAGCTGTGGTGGCAGAACATCGGCGATGCCATGTCGGGGGCCAAGACCCCGCAGGAAGCGCTTGATGCCCTGTGCGAAGAGCAGGAACGCGTGATGGAGCGTCTGGAGCGTGCCGGCGTTCAGGGCGATATCGGCCCGAAGATGAACGACCCGCAGGATCCGCAGGTTTGGCTGGACGCCCCCGGTGCGCCGGTGGCCAAGCTGGACAACGAAAAGCCTGCTGGCGAAACGATCAGCTATGATGAGCTGATCAAGTCCTGGCAGAACTGATCCCGCGAGGGGTGAAAGGGAAGGGCGGCCCCGGCCGCCCTTCCAACAAATTTCTTCGAAGAATTGTGCCCGGAAGCTGTGAAAACACCGGGCAGTGCTGAAAAGTCCGGCCGGGTATGCCTGCCCGCGCAATCCCGCCCGCATCCGACGAAGCCGAAGGCCAGAGCCATGACCCATATCCTTGCCATCGATCAGGGCACCACCTCGTCCCGCGCCATCCTGTTTGACGCGGACTTGAAGGTGGTTTCCGTCGCGCAAGAGGAATTTCCCCAGCATTACCCATCGCCCGGCTGGGTTGAGCATGATCCGTCCGACCTGTGGTCGACCGTGGCCGCCACGGCACGGGCGGCGATCGAAAAGGCGGGTGCGGATGCCCGTGACATTGCCGCCATCGGCATCACCAACCAGCGCGAAACGACGCTTATCTGGGACCGTGCCACGGGCCAGCCCATTCACAACGCGATTGTCTGGCAGGATCGCCGCACCGCCGACACCTGCGCCGCGTTGAAGGACGCAGGGCACGAACCGATGATCACCGCGCGCACGGGCCTGCTGCTGGACCCCTATTTTTCTGCCACAAAGGTGCAGTGGCTTCTGGATCATGTCCCCGGTGCCCGCGCCCGGGCGCAGGCGGGAGAGCTTGCCTTTGGCACCGTTGACAGTTTTCTGATCTGGAAGCTGACCGGGGGCCGCGTGCATGCGACCGATGCCACCAATGCCGCGCGCACCATGCTTTACAACATCGCCGCCGGCGAGTGGGATGCCGAGATTTGCGCGCTTCTGGGTGTGCCGATGTCGCTCTTGCCCGAGGTGAAGGATTGCGCCGCCGATTTCGGCGTGACGCGGGCCGATCTTTTCGGCCGCGAGATTCCGATCCTTGGCGTGGCCGGGGATCAGCAGGCCGCGACCGTTGGGCAGGCCTGTTTCAGCCCCGGCATGATGAAATCGACCTATGGCACCGGATGCTTTGCGCTGCTGAATACCGGGCCAGACATGGTGCCGTCCACAAACCGGTTGCTGACAACCATCGCCTATCGCCTGAACGGGCAGACGACCTATGCGCTTGAAGGGTCCATCTTCATCGCGGGGGCCGTGGTGCAATGGTTGCGTGACGGGCTCAAGATCATCCGCGAGGCAAAGGAAACGCAGCCCCTTGCCGAAGCGGCCGATGCCGCGCAGGGCGTGGTGCTGGTGCCGGCCTTCACGGGGCTTGGCGCGCCTTACTGGCGGCCCGATTGCCGTGGCGCGATCTATGGGCTGACGCGCAACTCCGGCCCGGCAGAGCTGGCCCGCGCGGCGCTGGAATCGGTTGGCTATCAGACCCGCGATCTGCTGGAGGCGATGCGGTCGGACTGGGGGGCCGCGGCGGATGGCGTCTTGCGTGTCGATGGCGGCATGACGGCCAGCGATTGGGCGATGCAGTTCCTGTCAGATATTCTGGGCGCGCCGGTGGACCGGCCGATGGTCACAGAAACCACCGCGCTGGGGGCTGCCTATCTGGCGGGTCTTCAGGCGGGTATCTGCCCCGAACCGGCGAAATTTGCCAAGGGCTGGGCATTGGAGCATCGGTTCGAACCGGCGATGGATGCCGATACGCGCGCGGCGAAATATGCCCGCTGGGGCCGCGCGGTGCAGGCCACGATGTCGGTCTGACCTGTCGGCAGACGGGGCGGAACGGGCGGTATTTGCGCGCTCCGCCGCACTGGGGGCCTGTTACGGTTTGTAATCCGCGCCGCAACTGCGCAATCTGTTTCCCGGCTGGTTCGGGGGATGGATGACGGTCACGCTTCGGGAAGTTGCGCAGAAGGCGGGGGTATCGCGGGCAGCGGTATCGCGCGTGTTCACGCCCGGCGCGTCGGTTTCGGCGCGCATGCGTGCGCGGGTCGAGGCGGCGGCGACAGAGCTTGGCTATCGCCCCAGCGCGCTGGCCTCGGCCCTGTCCACGGGGCGGACAAAGCTGATCGGTCTGGTTTCAACCAATTTCCACAACCCGGTGTTTCTGGAGGTCTTCGACCGTTTCACCCGTGGCTTGCAGGAGAGGGCGCTGCGGCCCCTGCTGGTGAACCTTTCGGGGGGGATGACGCTGGACGAGGCGGTGCAGATGTTGCGGCAGTATTCGGTGGATGGCGTCATTCTGGCCAGCTCCACCCTGCCGCCCGATTTCCCGCTGGCCTTTCGCGCGGCAGGCTTGCCGGTGGTGCATTCCTTTGGCCGCTGGTCGGAAGACCCGGCGGTGCATCTTGTGGGGGTCGATAACCGCGCTTGCGGGCGACTGGCGGCCGAAACCCTGCTGGCGCGGGGGTATCGGCGGCTGGCATTTCTTGGCGGGCCGAAGACCGCCACCTCGACAGAGGACAGGCTGGCCGGTTTCCTTGCTGCGCTGGCCGATCATCCCGGCGTGACGGTATCGGCCAGCTTTGCCCCGGCCTATGCCTTTGATGCCGGCCGGCAAGAGATGCAGCGCCTGCTGGCGCTTGGCCCCCCGGCCGAGGCTTATTTCTGCGGTGATGACATCCTGTCGATCGGGGCCATCAGCGCGCTTCGGGACGCGGGCCTTGATGTGCCCCGTGATGTGGGCATCCTTGGCTTCAATGATATGGAAATGGCGGGCTGGCCCGGGTTTGACCTGACGACGATCCGCCAGCCGATCGCCCAGATCATCGATGCCAGCATCGAGCGGATCGTGGCCAGCCTGAACGATGGCGCGGCCAAGCCGGTGGCACAGGTGTTCGAATGCGAGATTGTGGAGCGGGCGACACTGCGCCCGCTTCCCTGACCTGTCGCAGCCCTAGCGGAACATCGGCGGGCGGGCATCCACCCATTTGCCCATGGCATGCGCCGATTCCACCACGGCATAGACCGCCGCCATGGACCGCAGGCCATCTTCGGCCTTGGGATACTGGTCTGCGACCCGGGCCACCGGCTTGCCGGCCGCCTTGGCGTGGATTGCTTCGGCCAGATCGCGGTAGATATTGGCAAAGGCCAGCGGCATGCCTTCGGCATGGCCCACGGTCACACGGCTGGCGCGGTCGGCCTCGGGCGACAGGTTGCCTTCGCCGCGTTCGATCACCTGAAGCCGACCGTTCAGCGGCATCCAGAACAGCTGGTTCGGCTGTTCCTGCGACCAGCGCAGCCCGCCCTTTTCGCCAAAGACCTGAAGCGTCAGGCCATGCTGGCGCCCGATGGCCACGGACGATGTCCACAGCCGCCCGACCGTGCCTTCCGACATGCGGAAATTCACCATCGCATCGTCTTCCAGCATCCGGGTCGGGATGCACGAGGCGATGTCGGCCGACAGCCGCTCTACCTCTTGCCCGGTGACATAGCTGGCCATGTGCAGGGCGTGAATGCCGCAATCGGCAAATTGCGCCGAAACCCCGGCCTGCGCAGGATCATAGCGCCATCGCACGCGCGGGTTATCGGCATTGGCGGCATCGGCGTGATGGCCATGGGCGAATTCCGCCACCACAACGCGGATATGCCCCAGATCGCCGCGCGCCACCATCGCCCGCATGTGGCGCACCAGCGCATAGCCGGTGTAGCCATAGTTTACCGCGCAGATGCGCCCGGTTTCCTGCGACAGGCGCACGATTTCCTCACCCTCGGCCACGGTCACGGTCATCGGCTTTTCGCACAGGACGTGAAAGCCGGCCTTCAGGAATTCGCGGGTGATCTCGAAATGGGTCGCGTTCGGGGTTGCCACGGTAACAAGATCTACCCGGTCGGGGCGGCCCCGTTCGCCTTCCAGCATCTCGCGCCAGTTGCCATAGCTGCGGTCGGCCGACAGGCCAAGCGACTGGCCGAAGGCGCGGCCGGCTTCGGGGCGGTGGTCCAGTGCCCCGGCAACAAAGGCAAAGCCGCCATCCAGTCCGGCGCTGATCCGGTGCGCCGGGCCGATCTGGCTGCCTTCGCCGCCGCCGATCAGGCCCCAGTTCAGTTTCGCCATCTGGTCCCCCCCTAGTTGAATCCGATGCTTTCAAGATATTCGCGATTTGTGCGGGCATCATCCATGGGGCGCACGTCCAGCGTGGGATCGCAATCCTGTTCCACCGTGCACCAGCCTTCGAACCCTGCATCCAGCAGCACTTGCCGGACGGCGGGGAAATCGACATCGCCCTTGCCAAGGTTGCAAAAGATGCCCTGCCCGCAGGCATCATAGAACCCGGTTCGATTGGCGATGGCGCGCGCCTTCACCGCCGGATCGATATCCTTGAAGTGCATATAGCTGATGCGGTCGATATGCCGGCGCATGAAGGCCACCGGGTCATAACCGGCATAGGAGTGGTGCCCGGTGTCAAAGCAGATCTTCAGGATGTTTTCATCCACCTCGTCCAGCAGCCTTTCCAGTTCCGGTTCAAAGTCGATGAAACCCGCGGCATGGGCGTGGATGCCCACGGTCAGGCCATAAACCTCGGTCCCCATCTTGGCCACGGTGGCAATGCGGTTGCGGAAGGCTTCCCATTCGGCGCTGTCCATCTGTTCGGCCTCTGCCGCGCGGCCCGCCGTCGGCGCCCGCCGGGCCGAGATGGAATCGATCAGCACCAGATGCTGCGCGCCATGCGATACCAGCGCCTTGCAGGTGCGCAGGGCGGCATCCATCACATCGTCCCAGGCGGCGGGGTCGTGGAACGGCCGGAACACCACGCCGCCGGTCAGCGTCAGCCCGTGGCGCGCCAGTGCCTCGGCCAGAACATCCGGGTTTTCGGGCATGAAGCCGATGGGCCCCAGTTCGATGCCGGTATAGCCAGCCGCTGCGCATTCCTTCAGCACGGTGTCCCATGCCGGGTTTCGCGGGTCATTCGCGAATTCCACCCCCCATGAACAGGGGGCATTGCCGATGCGGATGGTCATGGGAAGGGGTTCCTATGGATCAGGGTTGCAGCGCGACCCAGCCGCCACCCTGCGCTGAACGCAGTGACGCATCGACAACCTGCCAGACGGCAAGGCCATCCTGAAAGCTGGGCCAGATGGTTTGACCAGAATGGATCGCAGCCAGAAAATCCCGTGCCTCTATGATGATCTGGTCTTGATAGCCGGTGCCGTGGCCGGGGCCCTGGCAGAAGGGAAGGTAATCGGGGTGCGCCGGGCCGGTCAGGATCTTGCGAAAGCCACGCTCGGCCTCGGGCCCCTCGGCGCGGTAAAGCCAGATCGCGTTCTGGTCTTCCTGATCGAAACGGATCGCGCCCTTGGTGCCGTGGATTTCATAGGCATAGCCCATCTTGCGGCCCGTCGCGATGCGGCTGATGTGCAGATGGCCCATGGCGCCATTGGCAAAGCGGCACATGATCTGCGCCTGATCGTCATTGGTCACGGGTTCCGGCCCGGCCGGGCCGGGGCGGGTGGCATGCACCGTTTCCACCAGTGCCGAAACCCGTGCGATAGGCCCCATCAGCGCCAGCGCGCAGTTGATCATATGAGGGGCGAGATCGCCCATGGTTCCATTGGCCATGCCTTTCGTGCGCCATGTGGATGGCAGGGCGGGGTCGGCCAGAAAATCCTCGGTATGTTCACCACGAAACCAGGTGATCTGGCCGATCTCGCCCCCGGCAATCAGCTTGCGGGCAAATTGTGTTGCCGGGGTGCGCACATAGTTGAAGCCGACCATGTTCACCACGCCAGAGGCTCGGGCGGCCGCCACCATCGCCATTGCGTCTTCCATCGAGGCGCCCAGCGGCTTTTCGCAGAACACT
>JALQTL010000257.1 GCA_023260935.1 Paracoccaceae bacterium | reverse complement strand
ACAAAAATAAACTCAAGACCATCTCGAAGGTTTGTTATTTCTGGAGCCTTTTCAAACTCTAGTCTTTCCTCTGGGTTATTGGTTAAAGACTGACCGGGCCGGATCCCCGCTGCCGCTTTCCAGCCCCGAGACCATAGACGGCAAGCCCTGACCGCCGAAGCTGGTCTGGGCATCGAGGATGCGTCGGAGGGTTTCAAGCTGTTCGCGCTCGATCTCGGCGATGAGTTCGCGCACTGCAAGCTTGTCGGCCTGAACAGCCAAGTCTGCTTCGCGGTCGCCGGTCTCGACGATGTCACGCGCGGTCAGCCCGCTGTCATTGGTCGGCACGCCTTGGGAAAGGGCGATGCCGGGCAGCAGGCAAAGCACGAGGATATGGGGCAGTTTAGACTTCAATGTCGCCCTCCGGCGCATCTAGAGGCGTAAAGGTGCAATCAGGCGCGATAGGTGCCGTGGACGCGAGGAATGTGAAGCAGTTCGCCTGCGGTTCCTGGTACTGGGCGCAGGGATGGCCGATGCGCAGGATGGCCCCAACCCGTCGCTGACGCTGACCTTCGGCTCTTCCTTCAACATCGATGACAACAAGGATCTGGATCCGGTTTCCGCCGGCACCACCACCAGTTTCGACAACCGCATTGGCCTTGCCTATCTGACCGAAACCGCCACCAGCGCGCTTGGGATCGATCTGAACGGCGTGCTGCGCTTTTCCGATGAGCCGGGCACCGGCCGGACGACCGGATTCGAAGACCCGTCGCTGCGGCTGAGCTACAGCCGGAGCGGGGCCAACAGCCAGTTCTCGCTGGGCGCCAGCCACCGCGAATCCGACGTGTCGTTCTTTGATCCGTTAAGCCTGATCGATACGCCCGACGTGCCGGTCGATACCGGCGATCTGTCAACCAGCGGCACCGGCACCCGCGCCGACCGCAGCCTTGATCTGCGGCTGGAAAACGGGATCGAGGGCCCGCTGGGCCTGTCCCTTGGGCTGAGCCGGCGGACCCGCGATTTCAGCAATACCACCGACCCCGATTATTTCGACACCACCACCACCAGCCTGACGCTGGGCGCCACCCTGCGCTTCAGCACCCGCACCTCGACCAGCCTGACCCTGTCGCGCAATGAATATGATGCCGAAGACCCGCTGCAGACCTTCCGCCGGACCGACCGCATCAGCCTTGGCCTGACCCATGCGCTGGCCCCCGATCTGTCCCTGACCGCAACCTTGGGCCAAAGCCGGGTCGATGTGGATGAAACGGTGGGCCTTGTCACCACAAGGCGCAGCAATGACGGCCTGACCGCCAATCTGGGCCTGACGCGCGAACTGGTGAATGGCTCGCTGGGGCTGAGCCTGGGCCAGAGCCTGTCGATCAACGGCACCCGCACCGACCTGACGGTCAGCCGGGCGCTGGAGCTGCCGACCGGCGCGCTGGACGTGACCCTTGGCGCCACCCGCAGCCCCGGCGGCAGCAGCACATGGATCGGCAGCCTTGGCTACAATCACGACTTGCCGCGCGGCAGCATCAATGCCTCGCTGAACCGTAGTGGCGGCACCACCTCGGCCGATGAGGATGTGACCACCACCCGCGCCCGTCTGGGCTGGTCGCACGCGCTGACGCCCGCCACCGGCATCGATGTCAGCATCGACTATCTGTCGGTCGACAGCGAGGTTGTCGGCAATGACCGCAGCCGCACCCGGATGCGTCTGGCCTATACCTGGGATCTGGCGCAGGACTGGCAGTTTTCCGGCGGCTATACCCGCGTCAACAGCCGCCGCGAAGGCACCAGCCCGGCAGAGTCCAACGCGCTGTTCCTGTCGCTCCAGCGGTCACTGACCTTTGCCCCCTGATCGGGCGCGGGCCCACATTCTGGCCTGCCCCGTTTCGGCCCTCAGCTTGCCACCTTCGGCCCGCACAACCCCTGTCACAACGCGGTGAACCCAAAGGGTTTGCGCCCTGATTCTGCGTCGCTTTTCTGGCTGTGCTGCGCTATGGTCTGCCGATTGCCCGCGCGGCCGCGCCAGAAGGGAAAGGGTGCCGCCGCGAAGACGGAAAAAGAGGTGATTTGATGCCGGCGACGGATGGATTTGAAAAGCCCCTGCCGCGTGCCCTGAACGTTCAGGGGCTGGGCTGGTTTGTGCTTCTGGTGGCAGGATCGGTGCCGCTGTTCTGGATCGGCATCGTTTCGCTTGGGCAGGCGTGGAGCACGCCCGAATACAGCCACGGCCCGCTGATCCCGCTGATTTCGCTTTATCTTTTCCTGCGCGAATTGCGCCACAGCCCCGATCCGGCCAGCCTTGCCCCGCCCACCGACCGCGGCCGCGGCATTGCCGTCATCCTGCTGGGGCTGGCGGTGGCGCTTCTGGGCAATCTGGCCCGCATTCCCGATATCGTCACCTATGCGATGATCATCTGGACCGGCGGCGTGGTGCTGACGATCTTTGGCTGGAAGCGCGGCATCCACCACCAGTTGCCGGTGCTTCACCTGATCTTCATGCTGCCGCTGCCGCAGATCATCTACTGGAAGTTGAACATCTTCCTGCAACAGGTCTCGTCGGTGATCGGGGTCTGGATCGTCGATCTGGCCGGCATCCCGGTCTTTCTGGAAGGCAATATCATCGATCTGGGGGTCTACAAGCTGCAGGTGGCCGAAGCCTGTTCGGGCCTGCGCTACCTGTTCCCGATCCTCAGCTTCACCTATCTGACGGCGATCCTCTATCGCGGGCCGTTCTGGCACAAGGCCGTGCTGATGCTGTCGGCGGTGCCGATCACGGTGCTGATGAATTCGTTCCGGATCGGGGTGATCGGGATCATGGTCAACAGCTATGGCATCGAACATGCCGAAGGCTTCATGCATTTCTTCGAAGGATGGGTGATCTTCCTGCTGTGCATCGGGGTATTGGCGGTGATGGCGGTGGGCTTGCAGCGCATGACGCCGAACCCGCTGCCGCTGGTCGATGCGATCGATCTGGATACCCGGGGCCTTGCCCCGATCATGGGCCGCATTCTGGGGCTTGCCCCGTCGCTGGCGCTGGCCGCGGCCACGGTGCTGACCATCGGCGCCTCGGGCCTGTGGCTGGTGCGCGGCAATGCCGAAGCCGTGCCCGTGGCGCGCGAAAGCTTTGGCCTGTTCCCGCGCCAGCTTGGCGAATGGTCGGGATCGGCCTCGGCGCTGGACCCCGATATCGAACGGGTGCTGGCCGCGACCGATTACATGAACGCCGCCTACAGCGCCCCGGGCGAACGCGACTATGTGCATTTCTTCTCGGCCTTCTATGACAACCAGACCAATGGCGATGGCATCCATTCGCCCGAGGTCTGCCTGCCCGTCGGCGGGTGGGAGATCTTTTCGCTGGAACCGCACCGGGTGACGATGGAAGGCACCCCCTATGGCACCTTCGAGGTGAACCGCGCGGTGATCCAGAAGGGGCTGTCGAAACAGCTGGTCTATTACTGGTTCGAACAGCGCGGCAAGCGGATGACCAATGACGTGCGCGCCAAGATCAGCGTGGTCATCGATGGTGTGACCATGGGGCGGACCGATGGCGCGCTGGTGCGCTTTACCACCCCCATCAACACCAACGAAAGCGAGGCCGATGCCGAAGCGCGGCTGATGCGGCTGATGCGCGAGGCGCTGGACGACCTGCCGCGCTTTGTGCCGCTCTGATCCGGCGCGCGGCGGCTCTGCGGATTTTGCTTGCGGCCTTGGGGCTTATGGCCCACCGATGGGGCAAGAAGAACCAGACCAAAGCGGTGCGGCGGGCAGGCAATGGGGCAGCAAGGGCAGAACGGGGCTGACCAGGGCCCGGATGCGCAGGCCGAGATCGCGGACTGGCGCCATCCGGTGCTGCTGGGGCTGTTCATTTCCTGCCTTCTGCCCGAACTGCTGCTGTCGGGGGCCGACCTGCGGCTTTGGGGCCAGCCCTTCTGGCGCATGCTGGCGGTGCAGAACTTCGGCTTCTGGCCCGGCCTGCTGGACAACTGGCGCCCGAACTACCGGGTGCAGCCCGCCACCATGTTCCTGACCTATTGCCTGCTGCACGCGGGCTTCATGCATTTCGCCGTGAACATGATGACGCTGTTTTCGCTGGGCCGGCCGCTGCTGGCGCGCTTTGGCGGGGGGGCGTTCATGCTGCTGTATCTGGCATCGGCCATTGGCGGGTCGATCGGCTTTGCGCTTTTATCCTCGCAGATCCTGCCCATGGTGGGGGCCTCGGGCGCGCTTTTCGGGCTGGCCGGGGCGCTGGTCGGGCTGCATCACCGCGACCGGCTGGCCACCCATGACAGCCAGGGGCCGGTGGTGCGGGCGGTTCTGGGGCTGGTGGCGCTGAACCTTGTGCTGTGGTGGGCGATGGATGGGCAACTGGCCTGGGAAACCCATCTGGGCGGCTTCCTGACCGGCTGGGGCGTGGCCATAGGGCTGGACCGGCGGGCCGAAAGGCGCCTGCCCCCACCCGCCTGAAGCCATGCGAAAAGGGGCCCCGAAGGGCCCCTGATGGCAGAACGGCGCGTTTCCCTGGCGATCAGGCCGCAGCCTTGCGGCGGCGCAGCGCGCCCAGGCCAAACAGCGCCCCGCCCAGAAGCAGGCCCGCCGCCGGAACCGGCACCGGCGAGACAGAGACGGAGTCGATGTCAAAACCGTCAAACGTGGCGCCCGAGGCATCCGAGGTATCGACGATCTTCAGATGGGTGAAGGTGCCGGCCGCGCTGAAGCTGGTGCTGAGGTAGTTCTTGACCGAGGCGATCAGCGTCCAGGTCACGCCGTCACCGGCATAGACATCCGCGCTTTCCTTGTGCCTTGAACGGTCATTGAAGGTGACTTCGACGATCTGGCCAATGGCGCGGAAGGGCTGCGCGAAGGTCAGGACCAACGATCCGCCAAAGCCCAGCGAGACAAAGCTGCCATCCGCGGCCCCCAGGGCAGCGGTCGGATCAGACCGGCCGGGCAGCACACGTTCGACGGACCCTTGGGTAAAGGATACGACATTGTCGGCATAAAGCGGGGCCGCCTGAACGGCCGGTGCGGCCCCTGCCAGCATGGCCCCCAGAAACAGGGCGGAGAGAACTTTCATCACGAAGACTCCATCGCAAAAAACTGGAACTTATCTTTTTCAACTAACAGTCGTAGCGTGACAAAGCCATGACTTGTGTGAAGAAACCGGAAGGATCTGGCGGCTTCACACTGTTTTTGGCATATTTTTCGGTCAATTCAGCGCTTTTGAACAGGGTTTGGGCGGGGAATGAACGCCCTGCCGCAGCCCGCGGCAACACAACCAAAAGATGATTCGACCCTAGCGCCGGCAAGGTTCCAGAACGGGAACCAGTGCTGCCGTCAGGGCCGGCACCGCCACCTGCGTCATGGCTGCATCCGTCGGGTGCAGGCCATCGGGCAGGGCCGCGCGCCGTTCATCAGGGGTCAGCGCCTGCCAGCCCGGCACCATGGCAATCAGCCCGGCCCCTTCGGCGCGCGCCAGATCGGGGTAAAGCGCGCGGTAAGCCACCTGCCCCGGGCGTTCCAGCGCCTCGCGGCCAAAGGCGGGGGACATGGTGGCCAGAAAGATCGGCAAGCCGGCAGCGGCAGCGGCTTTCAGAATCTCGCGATGCCGGTCGCGGCTTTTGTCCAGCGTCATCCCATGCCAGAGCGAGGCATCGTTGATGGTGAACTCCACGATCAGAAGATCGGGAAGCCCGGACTGTGCGAGCCGCTGGCGCAGGGCCTCGGCCCCCCAGGCGCTGTTGCCCCCCCCACGCGCCAGGCGTTCGATCTGCGCGCCCGCAGGATGGCAGGCACCAAGGGCTGCCTCCAGCGCCTTTACCCAAACATCGCCCCGCAAGGTCAGGCTGGTGCCCAGCATCAGGATGCGCAGCGGCCGGTCGGCCGGGGGCGGTGTCCACTGCCGCGGTAGAAAGCCGGTGTCAGGCTCGGCCGCAAGGCCAAGGACTGCCCGCCCGAGGCCGTGATGCACCGCCCCCCAGGACAGGGCCAGCACCGCCCCGGCCAGCAGCGCCCCCAGAAAACGCGCCCCCGGAAACCGCGCCACCACCCTAACCCCGGCGCCCGCGGGACAGGATCTGGCGCCCCAGCGGCACGATCCGCGCCCGGTCGATCAGCATTTCCGCCGCCAGATAGATCACCCCCCCCAGCGGGATGCAGATCACCAGTTGCAACACAGGGCCAAGGGGGCCAAGACCCGCGGCCCCAAGGGCCAGATGCCGCTGCACCCAGGCCACGATCAGCGCCATGACAAAGGCCGAAGCCAGCGGCCGGATCAGCACGCGCACCACCTCGCCCGCCGGCTGCGAGATCAGCCGCAGCGCGAACCAGGCGTTGATCGGGGTCAGCGCCACCGCCACCGCCAGCTTGCCCGCCACCACTGCCTCGATCCCGTAGCGAACCGTGGCCAGAAGCGTGGCCACGCTGACAAGGGCGGAAAAGATGCTCCAGCGGAACTGGAAGCGCGCCCAGCCCTTGGCCGAGAAGATCACATAATTCAGCTCGTTATAGGTCGAGAAAAGCGAACGGATGGTCATGTATCCCATCAGTACCGCCACCATTTCCCAGCCCTTGCCCAGAACGATGCTGACAATCGGTTCGGCCACGGCCCAAAGACCGAAGGCGATCGGGGCCATCACCACCATCATCCCGTGCTGCATGCCGATATAGCCGCGCCGCAGCCGGGCATCGTCATCCTGGATCGAGGCCATGACCGGGAACATCACCTTGCGCACCATCTGCACGGTGATGCGCAGGGGTGACAGCACAATCTGTTCGGTGATGGTGGAATAGCCCAGTTCGCCGGGCGACAGCCGGCTACCCACGATGGGCCGGTCGGCCTGGGCCGACAGGGTCTGCACCACCCCGGCGGCCGTGACATAGCCACCATAGGACAACAGCGGCTTCAGCACCGCCATGCTGAACTGCGCCTGCGGGCGCCAGCGCGCGCCGGTGATGATGACAAGGGCCGTCACGATGGCCGCCACCACGGTCTGGGCCACCAGCGCCTCCAGCCTGAAGCCCAGAAGCACCATGATCACCGCCGCCACCGACCCGGCAACCGCGCCCCCGGCTTCTGACAGGGCGATCCGGCCAAAGGCCATGCGGCGTTCCAGCACCGACAGCGGCACCCCCTGCAAGGCGCCGATCAGAAAGATCGGGGCGACCCAGAGCAGCGGCTTCTGCATCGCCGCATCGCCCATCAGCTGCGCGATCCAGGGCGACAGCAGCATGATCGACCCGGTCAGGACCGTTCCCAGCCCAAGGTTCCACCAGAAGACGCTGTTTTCCTCCAGCGCCGTCACCTCGCGGCGCTGCACCAGCGCCACCCGGGTGCCGAAATCGGTGAAGATCTGCGCCAGCAGGGCCACGAAGGCCACCATGGCCATCAGCCCGAATTCCGCCGGCGTCAGATAGCGCGACAGGATGGCAAGGGCGACAATCCCCTGCAGAGCCCGCACCAGCCGCCCCGCCACCGCCAGCGAGGCGCCCCCGATGGCGCGCTGCTTGAGGTTCCTGTTGGTCAAGATCCCCCCCTTCAGACCGCCCGGGAAAGGGCCGCCGCGCCAAAGGTTTCAGCCAGCACGGCGCGGTAGCGGGCCTTGGCCGCCGCCAGCCTGGCCCGGTCGGACAATTGCCCCGGCTCACGGCTCAGCGCACGCAGGCGCGACACGGTCTGCGGGCGTTCCAGCGCGATGCGGATCTTCAGATGCAGCGGCAGCGGGCCGGCATGGGTGCGCGCGCCCGATCCCCCGGCAAGCGACGGCTCGGCCGGGGCCGCCGGGCGCGGGGCACGGCCCGAAAGCAGGGCCTTGGGCGATACCGGAAGCCGCGCGCGCAGGGCATCGATCATCGGATACAGCGGCTGGATGCGTGGCACGACGCCAAGGCTGTCGGCCCAATCCAGCCATTTCGCGCCATTGAAGACATGCGAGACCGAAACCCCGGCCCAGGGCGTGCCAAAGGCATCGGCCAGAATGGCCGCATGCATGGATTCCGCGATCACCAGCGGCGCCGCGGCCAGTTTGCGGATCACTGCACGCGCCTCGCCCTCGGGCGAGACATAGTCGACCCCCGCCTTGTCACAGAGACGCGCCCAATCCACCCGGTGGACCGAGGCGTGATGCGGCACAAACACCGGGCGCTTCGATTTCGGGATGTTCTGAAACTCCGGCAGATCGGCGATCAGCACCGCCGGGTCGACGATTCCCAGCTCGGGC
>JALQTL010000256.1 GCA_023260935.1 Paracoccaceae bacterium | reverse complement strand
TCACTGGCAGGGGGGATACCATGACGCCTGTTCTGGAAGTCGAAGGGCTTTCCAAAAGTTTTTCCGGCGTGCCGGCGCTGGTTGACGGCCGGTTCCGGCTGCGTGCTGGATCTGTCCACGCGCTGTGTGGCGGCAATGGTGCGGGAAAATCCACCTTTCTGAAGATCATCATGGGCATCCATGAGCGCGATGGCGGTGTCATCCGCCGCAACGGGCAGCCGGTGGAATTCTTCAGCCCTGCCGCCGCCTTGCGCAACGGTATCGCCATTGTCGAGCAAGAGCTTTCGCCCGTGCCCGCCATGACCGTGGCCGAAAACATCTATATGGGGCGCGAACCCCTGCGCCGTTTCGGCCGCATCGACTTTGCCACCCTGAACCGCCAGACTCAGGATTTGTTGGATGGCTTTGGATTTGCCATCCGCGCGACCGATCTGATGATGGACCTGACGGTGGCGCAGACCCAGCTTGTCGAGATTGCCAAGGCGCTTAGCCATGATGCCGAGGTGATCATTCTGGATGAGCCCACCTCGGCGCTGGGCGAGGCAGAGGCTGGCCATCTGTTCGATGCCATCGCCACGCTGAAGGCGCGCGGCAAGGGCGTGATCTATGTCAGTCACCGCCTGTCGGAAATCTTTTCGATTGCCGACAGCTACACGGTGTTTCGGGACGGCCGTTTTGTCCAGACCGGGGAGATGGCCGACATCACAAAGGATCAGCTGATCCAGTTGATCGTGGGCCGGCCCCTTGCCGAAGAGTTCATCAAGGAAAACACCCCGACCGACAGGGTCGTCCTTCGCGTCGAAGGGCTTTCGGCGGCCCGCGGGGTGCGCGATCTGGGCTTTAGTCTGCGTCAGGGCGAAATTCTGGGGATCTACGGGCTGATGGGCGCCGGCCGGACCGAGGTGCTTGACCGCCTTTTCGGCCTGTCGGGCCAGACCGGGGGCGATATCCGGCTGGAAGATGCCGCGGTGCGTATCGCCTCTCCCCAACAGGCCATTGCCGCGGGCCTTGCCTATGTTACCGAGGACCGCAAGCTTTCCGGCCTTGTGCTTTCGGCCAGCGTCCGTGACAACCTGTGCCTTTCCAGTCTTGATCAATTGTCGCGAGCCGGGTGGATGCGCCGGGGCGCCGAGGCACGCAGCGCCGGCAAGATGATCGAGGCGCTGAAGATCAAGGCTGCCAGCGATGCGCTGGGTGTGGCCAGCCTTTCGGGCGGCAATCAGCAAAAGGTGGTGCTGGGCAAGTGGTTTCTGACCGCGCCCAAGGTGCTGTTGCTGGATGAACCCACGCGCGGTGTCGATGTGGGCGCAAAGCGGGAAATCTATCGCGTGATGTCGGATTTCGCCCGCGAGGGCGGGGCGGTGATCATGGTTTCGTCCGAAACGGACGAAATCCTGGGCATGGCCGACCGGGTGATCGTGCTGAAAGACGGCCGCATGGCCGGGGAACTGGACCGTTCCGAGATGACGGCCGAAGATCTTCTTCATCTGGCCGCTTGACAGGAGCGTTTGAAGGCAATGGAAGGAAAAATGCAGACAAACTCCACCGGCCTGGCGCAATGGTCCGCAGGCACGATCGTCCAGCGGTACGGCATCTTTCTGGCACTGTTGCTGCTGTGCTTCGTCATGGCGCTGATCAGCGAGAATTTCCTGACCACGCGCAATATCCTGAATGTGCTGCGGCAAACCTCGATCAACGGCATTTTGGCCATCGGGATGACTTTCGTGATCCTGACCCGCGGCATCGACCTGTCGGTTGGTTCGGTGGCGGCCCTTGCCGGGGTGGTTGCGGCATCGCTGGCCACCACGTCTTCGGCCGGGATGGTGGCGGGCGGGCCCTATCCGGCGATGCTTGCCATCCTTGCGGGGCTGGTGGCGGGCATGGCCTGCGGGTCCGTCTCGGGGGGTATCGTGGCGCGTTTCAGCGTCCCTGCCTTCGTGGTCACGCTGGGCATGCTGTCGGCGGCGCGGGGCATGACGCTGCTTTATTCCGGTGGGCGTCCAATTCCCAACCTGACGGATGAGTTCCGCTGGATCGGGACGGGCAGCATCTGGGGCATTCCGGTGCCGATCTTCCTGCTGCTCGGCACTTTTGCGATTGCCCATTTCGTGCTGACCCAGACGCGCTTTGGCCGCCATGTCTATGCTGTGGGTGGCAACCCGCATGCGGCCAAGGTATCGGGCCTGCCTGTGCGCAAGATCCGCTTTTCGGTCTATGTCATCTCCGGGGCGCTGGCGGGTCTTGCCGGCATGGTGCTGGCGGCGCGCACCGGATCGGGCCTGCCCCAGGCGGGCATCGCTTATGAGCTGGACGCGATTGCCGCGGTTGTCATCGGCGGCACGTCGCTTGCGGGTGGGGTGGGGCGTGTGACCGGCACGTTGATCGGCGCCCTGCTGATCGGGGTAATGAACAACGGGCTCGATCTTCTCGGGGTCGAATCCTACTACCAGCAGGTGATCAAGGGCGTGCTGATCGTGGCCGCCGTGATGCTGGACCAATCCAAGAACAAGCAGGACTGAGGTCCGTGACTTGCGCGACAGGCACGCCGCCGGTCGCTTCAACCAGGCGTAATCCAGGGAGGAAATACGCAATGACGAAGAAAGCACTTCTGCTCGCAACCGCGATGTCGCTGGTGGCAGGGGCCGCGATGGCCCAGGACAAGCCCAAGATCGGCGCGGCACTTTACGGCCTGAACGCCGAATTCATGCAGCTTTGGGCCGCGGCTGCCGAACAGCACCCGGCCGTTCAGCAGGGGCTGGTCGAGCTGACCATCTTCGACGGCCGTTATGATGCACTGGTCCAGCAGGAACAGTTCGAAACCATGATCACCCAAGGTTTCGACGCGATCATCTTTGCCCCGATCGACGCCGATGCCGGCGCCGCCGCCGTCGAGGCTGCCCATGAGGCCGGCATCCCGGTCATCGGCACCAACACCATGGCGAACACCGACAAGCTGACCTCGTACGTCGGTTCGGACGACGTCCAGTCGGGCTATATGGAGGCGCGCTATCTGCTGGATCAGATCGGCTGCACCGGCAATGTCGTGATCATCGAGGGCCCGATCGGCCAGTCGGCCCAAGTCCAGCGTCTGGAAGGCAACCAGAAAGCCCTGGCCGAATGCCCGGACGTCAAGGTGCTGGAACAGCAGACCGCCAACTGGAGCCGTGCCGAAGGCCAGACCCTGATGGAGAACTGGCTGACAACCCATGGCGATGCGATCAACGGCGTGATCGGCCAGAACGACGAAATGGCTCTGGGCGCGATCGAGGCGATCAAGGCCGCTGGCAAGAGCCCGCAGGATTTTGCCATCGTCGGGATCGACGGTGTGACGGATGCGCTTTTGGCCGTGAAGGCGGGCGACATGGCGTCGATCCTGCAGGATGGTGCGGCGCAGGCGCATGGTTCCATCGACGTGGCGATCAAGCAGGTGATGCCCGACTATGAGCCGATGTCGGCGATCTGGACCCAGTATCCCGACATGCCGTGGAACAACGGGGCCGACAAGATGTACATGGTGCCGTGGACCCCGGTTACCCTTGAAAACGTCGATGCGCTTCTGGCAACCCGTCAGTAAGGCGTGACGCTTTCCCCGGGGGTGCCGCTCCCGCACCCCCGGGGCAGGCCATCCAGCACAGCTGAAGGACGATCAACATGGCATCTGGCACAATGGCATTCTCACTTTCCGGCAAGGTCGCACTGGTAACGGGGGCGGCTTCGGGCATCGGGGCGGCAATCGCTGAAGCCTTCGCCGCCCGTGGCGCCCGTGTGGCGCTTCTGGACATGAACCTTGAGGCGGCGCAGGCCCGCGCGGGCACATTGCCCGGGGCGATGGCGCTGGCCTGTAACGTGACCGATGCCGCCAGCGTCAGCGCGGCTGTGGAAGCGGTGTGCCGCGATCTTGGGCAGATTGACATTCTGGTCAATAGCGCCGGAATCGTGGATCTTGCCCCGGCCGAGGATCTTTCCGCCGCCGCCTGGGACCGGACGATCGCGGTCAACCTGACCGGCAGCTTCCTGATGGCGCAGGCCGTTGGCCGGGCGATGATCGCAGCGGGCCGGGGCGGGCGCATCGTCAATCTGGCCAGTCAGGCGGGCTCTGTCGCCATTGACGGGCATGTGGCCTATTGCGCATCGAAATTCGGGATCATCGGCGTGACCAAGACACTTGCGCTGGAATGGGGGCGGCATGGGATCACGGTCAATTCCATCTCGCCCACCGTGGTGCTGACAGATCTGGGCCGCAAGGCATGGGACGGGCCGAAGGGCGAGGCGATGAAGGCCCTGATCCCCACGGGCCGTTTCGCCGAACCCCACGAGATTGCGGCAGCGGCAGTTTTCCTTGCCTCGGACGAGGCGGCGATGATCAACGGCGCCGACCTTCTGGTCGATGGCGGCTATACGGTGAAGTGAGGCCAAGATGCAGCGATTTCTGAACAACCCCGACGATCTGGTCGATGAAACTGTGGCCGGTTTCGTCAAGGCGCATCGCGATCTGGTGCATCTTTTGCCGGAAAACCCCCGGGTCGTCGTTTCCAATGTGGCGCCCAAGGCCGGCCGCGTCGGCATTGTCACGGGCGGCGGCTCCGGGCATGAACCGGCCTTCATCGGTTATACCGGGCGCAATATGGTGGATGCAGTCGCGGTGGGAGAGGTCTTTTCTTCGCCGACAGCGAAAAGCTTTGCCGATGCGGTCCGTGCGGCCAATGGCGGCGCAGGCGTTGCGGTGCTTTACGGCAACTACGCCGGCGACAACATGAACGTGAAGATGGCCGCACGCACGGTGGCCAAGGAAGGCATCGAGGTGGCGACGGTCGTGGCCAATGACGATGTCTGTTCCGCCCCTCTGGCCGAGCGTGAAAAGCGCCGCGGCGTCGCGGGAGAGATCTTCATGTGGAAAATAGGCGGCGCCAAGGCTGCCACCGGGGCAAGCCTTGCCGAAGTTCAGGCGGCCGCCCAGAAAGCCATCGATGCCTGCCGGTCCGTGGGCGTGGGTTTGGGCCCCTGCACCCTGCCGGCCGTGGGGCATCCGAACTTTTCGATAGCGCCCGGCACGATGGAGGTAGGGATTGGCCACCACGGTGAACCCGGCGCAAGGGTGGAACCGTTGCGCACGGCGAACGACGTGGCCGATGACATGCTGAAGATCGTGATGGATGATCACGCCCTGCCGGCCGGCACGGAAGTGGCGGTTCTGGTTTCGGGCCTTGGTGCTACCCCGGTGAACGAACTTTATGTCCTTTATGACCGGATCGAATCCGGCCTTGCGGGCATGGGCATGAAGGTCCACCGCGCCCTTGTGGGCAATTATTTCACCTCGCTTGAAATGGTGGGGGCAACGCTGACAGTCATGGCGCTGGATGACGAACTGAAAGCGTTGCTGGATATGGATTGCGCATCGCCCGCGCTGTGAGGAAGACATGACATCAATCCCGAATGCCGGACAAGCGGCAATCATCGAAGACATCGCCGCGGCCATCGTGGCGAACAAAGCCTGGCTGTCCGAGATTGACGGCAAGATCGGTGATGGCGACCATGGCAGCAACATGGCCAAGGGCTTTGGCCGCGCGGCCGAACGCATCCATGGCCGCGACATCACCCTTGATGGTGCGATGCTGATCCTGTCCGAGATCCTGATGGACGAGATCGGCGGATCGATGGGCCCGCTTTACGGGCTGATGTTCGAAGACATGGCCGGGGCCATCGCAGGGCTTGCCGAGATCGATGCCGAAACCTTTTCGCGCATGCTGAATGCCGGGCTTCAGGGTGTGCAGGGGGTGGGGAACGCCCAAGTTGGCGACAAGACCCTGATCGATACGCTTGTTCCGGCCGTTCAGGCCTTCGATGCCGCCCGGTCCGAAGGTTTTGGCCCCGCGCTCAGGGCGATGATGACAGCGGCAGAGCAGGGCCGCGATAGCACCATTGATCTTGTCGCGCGGATCGGCCGGTCCAGCCGTCTGGGCGAACGGTCGCGCGGGGTGCTGGATGCGGGGGCCACCTCGTGCTGCCTGATCCTGACCAGCCTTGGCACATCGGTATTGCAGCGCCTGCCGTGACGGCTTCTGCCGCAGGGGCTTTTGGCAGGGCCATCTTGCATCGGGCGGGGCAATCGGGCCAAGTGGGGCCATGACCGAATTCACGTCGCGCCAGCTTGTCGATCTTTTCCGCCTTGTCGCGTTGCGGCTAGCCGAAGCACGAATGGATCTGGGCGCGCTGGATGGCGCCATTGGCGATGCCGACCATGGCAATTCCATGGCCGAAGGTTTTGCAGCCGTGGTGCGCGCCACCGCCTCCGAAGCTGATCTGCCCCCCGGCAGGCTGCTAGGGGTGGCGGGGCGGTCGTTTCTTTCCGCTGTCGGGGCGACAACGGGGCCGCTTTATGCCAGCGCGCTGATGTCGGCGGGGCGCCAGTTGGGCGACAGGGCCGGATTTGACGCGCAGGATTTGGCAAATCTTGTACCCGCCTTTGCCGATGGCATCCGTGAGCGGGGCAAGGCCCGCCCGGGAGACAAGACGATGATGGATGTCTGGTCGCCCGCCGCGCGCGCCGTGGCCGATGGGGCGCGCCGCGGCCTTTCGGCAAGCGGGCAGTTGCGGCAGGCGGAAGCCGCCGCCATCGAAGGGCGCGAGGCGACCCGGGCGATGGTGGCAGCCGTTGGCCGCGCCGCCCGTCTTGGGGCGCGCAGCCTTGGCCATGTCGATCCCGGTGCCGCATCGGCCGCCATCATCATTTCCGCCCTGCGGGAATGGCTGGATGCGCAGGCCCCGGCTTCAGACGGAGGGCCGGGCTGATGCCCCTTCGCCCCGGAAGCCGTGCCGCCGCAGAAGGCGGTGACGATGTGGTGCCGCTGCGCTTTGGTGACGACCCGCTTTTGTGGGCATCATGGCTTTATTACGAAGAAGGCATGACCCAAGGCGATATCGCCGAGCTGATGGGGGTGTCGCGCCCGTCGGTCAATGCCTATCTGGCCGATGCGCGGTCACGCGGGATCGTCAGCATCGAGATCGCGCCCGACAAGTTCCGCACCCTGACGATCGCACAGGCGCTGCGTGATCATTTCAACCTTCAGGATTGCCTTGTTATTCCGACCGAGGGCGGCGAACGGTCGCTGATCGGCCGGCTGGGCGATGCCGGGGCGCGGGTTCTGTCGCGCTTTGTGCGGTCTGGCGATACGCTGGCCGTGACATGGGGCCGTACTGTCCTGTCAATGGCCGATCAGATCGACGCGCCGGGTTTGCAGGATGTGCGCGTGGTGCAGGCCACCGGCGGCACCACCGCCAAGATCCCCTGGACGCCCGAGGCCTGCGCCTCGCGGCTGGCCAAGGCGCTGAACGCCCGGGCGATCCCGATCTCGGCGCCTGCCATCGTCTCTTCGCCCGAAGTGCGGTCCCTGCTGATGGAAGAGGCAGTTCTGGCCGAACAGCTGGGCATTCTGGCCGAGGCCGACCGGATCGTGATGGGGATATCGTCGCTGCGGCCCGAAAGCACGATCCATACCAGCGGCTTTCTGGACGGGGCCATGCAGCACGCCCATTATCAGGATGCGGTGGGCAGCATTGTTGGCCGGTTCATCTCGGCCCGTGGCGATCCGGTGATTGGCCCGCTGCATGACCGCACCATCGGACTTGACCTTGAACAGCTGCGCCGCATTCCCCAGCGCATCGCCGTGGCCGGGGGCATGGACAAGGTGGCCGCCATCCTTGCCGCGCTGCGCGGCGGCTATGTCAGTATCCTTGTCACCGACATCGCAACAGGTCGCGGCATCCTGACGGCCGAAGGCTACCGCGATACGCCGCGCCGGTCCGCGGCCGTGTCGGAACGCCCCTTGCGGGCGCGCACCCATGTGAAAAAGCTGATCAACAGCCCGCAGGATGCGGTGGACGAAACCCTTCAGGGCGCGCTTCTGGCGCACGAGGATCTGATTGCGCCGGTTCCCGGCAGCAGCCGCGCGGTGCGCGCGATCGACGGGCCGCGTCCGGGCAAGGTGGCGATTGTCGTGGGCGGCGGCGCGGGGCATGAACCGGCCTTCTGGGGTTATGTCGGGCCCGGTCTGGCCGATGCGGCGGTGGTGGGCAACATCTTCGCTTCGCCCCCGCCAGACCCGATCATCGCGGCCACTCGGGCGGTTCAGGGCGGGGCCGGGGTGCTGTATATCTACGGCAATTTCTCGGGCGATGTGATGAACTTCGATATGGCCGCCGAAGCGATGGCGGCCGAAGGAACAGAGGTGCGGTCGATCATCACCACCGATGATATCGCCTCGGCCCCACGAGAGGCCCGCTCGGCCCGGCGCGGGGTGGCGGGCAATGTGTTTACGTTCAAGATCGCCGGTGCCGCCTCGGCGCGCATGCTGTCGCTGGATAGCTGCGAGGCGCTTGCCCGGCATGCAAATGCCCGCACCTATACCATGGGCCTTGCGCTGGAACCCGGCAGCCTGCCAGAAACCCGGCAACCCAGCTTCGACCTTGGTCCCGATGACATGGAAATCGGCGTCGGCGTGCATGGAGAGCCGGGGGTGGAACGCCGCGGGGTGGGAACGGCCGATGCCTGCGCCGATATCCTGCTGGACCGCATTCTGGAGGAAATGCCAAGCGCCGAGGGCGACGAGGTGGCGCTGCTGATCAATTCGCTGGGCAGCACCCCGACGATGGAACTTTACATCATCCTGCGCCGGGTGCGCAAACGGCTGAAGGCGCACGGCCTTAGGGTGCATTCCAGCCTTGTCGGGCCCTATTACACCTCGCTTGACATGGCGGGGGTGTCGCTGTCGGTGCTGCATCTGGACAAGGAGCTGAAAGAGCTTCTGGACATGCCCTGCCGGTCGGCCGCGCTGACCATCGGCTGACGATTCCGGCGGATCAGACCCGAAGGTCGGCCGCGCCTGTATCGATATGGGGTGCCCAGAAGGCAATGCTTTCCGCGATCTTGGGCAGAACCTGCCGGTCATCGGGTTCGCGTTCCTTGAACGACAGTTCCAGACAGATCTCGTTGTCCTGCGCCCCGCCTTCGGCCAGTGCCGCCAGCAGCGGCGCGGGATGCACGCGGCCCTTGGCGTTGAATTCTGCGGTAAAGGGGCGGTGGCCGCCTTTGTCCATCAGGCTTTGCTTGATGTGTATGATTGGCGAATGGCGCGGCACCGCCCGCGCCCAGGCATAGGGATCGCAGTCATCGGGGTTCGGGCTGGTCACATCGCCATGATCGATATCGGCCATCATCCACATCGGCAGCGCCATTCCAGCCGTCGCAAGACGCGCCTGAAGGGCCAGACACGCTTCGATCGTTTCACCGAATTCGCGCCCGATGCTCATCGGTTCCCAGAAGACGTATCCAAGGCCCGCGCCCTTGGCATGTTCTGCCACTTCGGCCCAGGCGTCGATGGCCGCGTCCATCAGTGCCTCGCGCCGCGCGGCATCGTCGAAATCGCGATAGGTGAAGATCGCGAATTGTGTGCCGACAGACTGGCCGCCCAGATCTGCGATGATTTCGGCAAAGGTCTTGAACCAGTCGATGTAATAGCGCCGGACCTCGCGGTCGGGGTGGCCGAAATGGTTCAGCCGCCCATAGGGGCCCGTCATCCCCGATGTCACACGCACCCCCGTGCGCCGCAGCGCTGCCCCCATCTGGCGCGTCAGCCGGCGGATCACCGGGGCGGGCCACGACGGGTTGATGAATTCATGGGTCAGTTGCAGGTCACGGATGCGCAGATCGCGCGCCACGGTGCCGATCAGATCGTCGGGTGCGGCAAAGCGGTTGACCAGTGGGTTGGTGTTCAGGGAAAGCGTCAGGGGCATGGCGAGCCTTCTTTACGGCGCATCTGGCGGCAGGGCGAAACGGGGCAGGATGTAATCGGGCAGAATGCCCGCTTCGGCAAGGCACAGATCTGCCAGCCCGGAATCTGGCACGGCGGCATGCAGGCCAGTGCGTACAAGGGCCGTGCGGAACCCGGCCTGGCTGCCGCCGCGGATGTCATGCGCCGGGCTGTCGCCGATGCAGAGGATGCGGTCGGGCCGCAGGCCCGCCAGATGCCGGGCGGCTTCGGCATAGATCAGCGGATAGGGCTTGCCGATCCAGTCCACCTTGCCGCCAAATTCCTGATAAAGCATTGCAATCCGCCCCGCGCCCGGCTTCTGGCCCTGCGGTGTCAGCATCGTCTGGTCAGGGTTGGTGCAGATCATCGGAATGCCCTGCGCGGCCGCCGGGCGCAGCCATTGCGCATATTCCTTCAACCCGAATTCATCAGCCCGGCTGGCCGCCAGCACCAGCAGTGCTGCATCTTCGGGTCGGTCAACCGGCCGCAATCCAAGCCCATCGATCGCCGAAGTGTCGCCATCGCGGCTGTGCAGCCAGACGGGTGTGCCGGCGGGTAATTGACGGGCGGCCAGCACCCGGTAGGCAGCCTCGCCCGAAGAAAGCACCATTTCGAAACTGTCGCGCGAAAAGCCAAGCTGTAGCAGCCGCCGGGCATTGGCGTCAGAGCGCTTGCCCGAATTGGAAAGAAGCAGCACGCGCTTTCCCAGATCCGACAGGAAGCGCAAGGCTTCGGCCGCGCCCGGATAAGCGGCGCTGCCATCCAGCAGCACCCCGAACTGGTCGATCAGAAAGCCGTCATGGCGCGCGGCCAGATCCGCAAGGCTGGACATGTGCAGGGGGCCCATCATGCCGCCCCCGCCCCATGCCGGGCCAGAAGGGCCGCGCCAAAGGCCGCCTCGTCCGAAAGGGGCGGCAGGAAGGGCACCTGCAAGCGGCGTTCGCGCAGCCTTGTCCAGACCGGGTTCGCGGCCCCCCCGCCAAGGCTGCGCAAGCGGCGCAGCGGCGGGGCGCCCAGTTCCGCCAGCCGCCGGTAGGCCAGCGCCTCTACCCCCGCCACCCCTTCGAACAGGGCATGCAAAAAGCGCGCATCCTCGGCCGGGCGGGGCTGGACGCGCGGTGCCATCAAGGGGTCGGCCACGGGAAACCTCTCTCCCGGGCGGGGCAGGGGATAGAAGTCCAGCCCGGTATCGGTTTCGGGGTCGATCAGGGGTGACAGGTCGGCCATCCGGTCGGCGCTGAAATGCGCAAGCAAGGCCGCGCCGCCGGAATTCGACGCCCCCCCCGCCAGCCACATGCCCAAAAGACGGTGGCTGTAGATGCCGTATTCGGGGGCAAAGATGGGGCGGTCGGACAACAGCTTGACCGTCAGCGTGGTGCCAAGGGCGCTGACCCCGTCGCCGGCCTGATCCGCCCCGGTGGCAAGGAAGGACGCGCAGCCGTCCGTGGTGCCCGCGATCACCCGGCATCCGGGCGGCAGGCTGAACGCGATGGCTGCCTCTGGCGAAACGGGGCCGATGTCGGTGCCCGGTTCCACCACAGGGGGCAACAATTCCTTGGGCACCCCGGCCCGGCCCAGC